>NZ_JBALNX010000042.1:0-76223 GCF_036962035.1 Bacillus sp. JJ1773 | reverse complement strand
ATATAGAACAATTTGTCCTATATCTAAATATGAGGGTTGGCTTTATTTAGCAAGTGTGATGGATTTGTATTTCCGAAAAATTGTCGGATGGTCGATGGATAGGGCGATGAATTGGCGTAGTATCAGGCACATGTTGGTTTCCATACTAGACTCAGATTTGCACCTAGGCTACCCTCCAATCCAATTTGCAATTTCAATCCCTTATTCCATTTTTATTGAAAATTATGAAATATGTTACATTTATTTGCATCTAAATAAGAAAAACCGGGCGAAACCGCCCGGTCCTTTTTTGCGGGGGTGTGCTCATTTGTGCCTGGATTTTTTTTTAGAAATACATGAATATTTCAGTGGGATTCCAATGTTACTTTGGTTGTAACTAAACTGTAAATAACTCCGGTAAACCCCATGGGGACAAGGTTTGAAGTCTGTAATATTTCCAACCGGAAATATTTGGTGGTAAAAGCCACTTTCGTTTCCATGATAAAATCAGGACAAGTCATACAAAACACACACCAGGAGGTAACATATGAATAAGCGTTTAGTTACAACAACACTCGCAGTTGCGCTAGGAGTAAGTTCTTTAGGTGCCTTTCCATCCGTTATGCAGCCGATGAATGTTTCTGCAGGAACAGTAGATGCAATGAAAGCTCCGTCGCCTTTCCAGCCGATAGAAGCTTCTGCAGCAACAGTTAGTTCTACGAGTAATCAGCAAGCTTCTGCAGCAAAGGCTGATGAAATTATAAAATTTGCTAAGAGTTTAATAGGGAAAGCGACATATGGAGGAGATTACAGCTATACTTATCCATACCAATTTAAATGTGCATCTTTTATAGACTTTGTTTTTCAATCTAAAGGTGTTCATCTAGGCAGCCGTGATGAAGATTATATGATTAAGCAAGGGACGTATGTGCCTAGAAGTCAACTTCAAAAAGGCGATTTAGTTTTCTTTAGAAGGTCAGCTACAGCAACCGTTCCAAACCATGCTGGGATCTATATTGGAGATAATAAAATAATTCATATGGCAAATACAAAATTAAACATCACTATTTCCGATTTAGATAGTACTTCCTACTATAAAAATAATTATATGACTGCACGTAGAGTCCTGCCGTCTTTAATGCCATCTAACCCGCCAACTAAATCAGATAACATTATTGAAGATGCTTATGATCTTATGGATAATGTAAAAATGGGCAGTGTTAATGATGAAAGATCCATGAAATTTACTGGAGCGGGCTACGTTAACTATATTTACAAATTAAATGGTGTTAGCTTAGGAAAAACTTCAGTAAGAGACTTATCAAAATTAGGTACAACAGTATCGCGCTCAAACTTAAAAAAAGGTGATTTAATTTTCTTTAATAGTACAGTAGGTTCTAGCACACCGTCTAGGGTAGCCATTTATGCAGGTGAACACCGTATTATTGTGCCAAGCTCAGATGGAATTAGCTCGAGAGTGCTGTTATCCGATTATTATAACAGCCATTACATGTATGCTAAGCGCGTATTTTAATAGAAAAAACTGAAATAAAAGGTTAGTATAACTCGTGTCTATTTTAAAAAATACAAGAAGCATTCGTCTGTGAACTATCTGCGAATGCTTCTTTTTTAATTCCTTTAGAAAATCCGCTTAAATGTCGTTTTGGTTTTCTTTGTGCATTTTCCGAATAGCTTTAATGCGTTTCCCCATTTTCCCACGTCCAATCTTGGAAAAAAGGCCGACTGCTGGGCTTGTATTTATTTCAAATATAATCGGATTCCCACTTTGACTGATACCAAAATCAACTCCAAATTCTATATCTGGAACTTCTGATGAGACTACTTCAGCTGCTAAAATGGAGAGTTTATTTAGACTATCAATTATTTTATTCTTCTCTGTTTCATCCATCTTCAAATGTACCGATAACAATTTATCTACCGTCATAGCTTGGGCTCCGCGGTCCATATTAATTATCCCATTTTCCATTGTTTTCCTCGTTGCAATCATTCCGTACATTCCTCCAACAAGCCATTTTCCCTTAAGAGTTTGAACATGAACTCGAATAGATAGAGGATGCCCATCAGGAGTCAAGCTCTGAACACCCTCCTGAACAATATATCCTCCAAATCTCTCAATTGGATGTAGTACGGGGTGGAAATCTTCAATCTTGGTGACGTCTTTTTGAATTTTTTCACCATTTAGGGAATAGCCTTTAAAACAGTAGAGCCCATCGCTATTTTTATAAACTTTATAAATCCCTTTCCCTCGACCACCTCTATTATTTTTTAAATAGATATATTCATAACGTTTTAGTAAATCAGATAGGTTTTCGATCGTATAAAGCTTTGTTTCTGGAAGGTGTTTTGAGATTAAGGGATGATTACCTAACAGTATATATTGATCCCATTTTCTTAATCTTTCCATCAATAAATACACCTCCTTTGGAACATCCTATGTTCAATATATCAACATTGCTTGTACTGATAACTAATGAGCTTTTTTTAGGCTTTATTAAAATGATTCAGGCCATACAAACGCTGCTTTTTGTTTAGTAGCTTGATTTAGGATAGATAACCATACAAAAATAAAAAAATCTCATAATATATATCGAGTTGATTTAATTAAATTGTTGTAGGCGTGGGTCTTTTAAAAACGATCATTTTTATTGATGAGGATAATCTTTCCAACGCGAAAGAAGAAATTATTCTTATTACGCTAAGAGGGAGGGATTAGATGAAGTTTACCATCATAACTGATCACACAACTAGCCATTCAATCTCACTTCATTCGACTGTATTAAAAAAGCTATCAATCTCTAAGCTTCAGGTGATTAATGTAAAAATAGGGATTATAGAAAAACCTGGAGTAACCTTAAGAAAGCATCAGCAAGATAAAGCGGTTATTCATATATCAGCTGACCTTGTAGCAGGTTTTTCGCTTCCAGATTCTATTGACTATGAAGTAATAGTCGGGGAAGAGACACTATTAATCGGCCCTATTATTGGGCTTTTTATAAAAGGGAAAGTAAATGAAATGACTAAGAGAAATATAGATCACTTTAAAAAATATTTAATTGATTACCAGCATATAAACGGTCTCATTTTATTGGTAACTTATGATGGGATTGACGAAAAGAACAAGATTGTTAATGGTTTTGCCTATAATCCAATTGAAAATGAATTTACGAAAGGGACTTTTCCATTTCCTTCAGTTTTATTTTGCAGGAAGACGTTAAAGGAAGCTGACAGGATGATAATACAGAATTTAGTAGGATCTAAATACTTTAACTCCCATGTTATTAATAAATGGGAAATATGGCAATGGCTTTCTATGAGTGATAAATTAAGCCGAAGCCTGCCTGAGACTGGTTTAGCGGTGAATCTCAAGGAAGTAAAGAAGCTAATAGATGAAAGCGGATGTATTTACTTAAAGCCTATTTCAGGAAGTCAGGGAAAGGGAATTTATCAGTTGGAGAAAAATGGGGAAAAATATAAATTAAATTACCGGTTAAATGGAATAAACATGACCACGATTTTAGATAACTGGGATGCAGTGATAAATTATTTGGTGACAGAATTGGATCTAAAAAAATATATTTTTCAAAAAAGGATCCCCTTACTAAAATCTAATAATCGGATTATAGATTTTCGGGTAATTGTTGTTAAAGACCAATACGGATCCTGGGTTGTCCCTGGTATGATAACAAGGTATGGAGTTAAAGAAAGTATAGTCAGCAACATATCAAGCGGAGGTTCAGCGGAGAAAACGTGGAATACTTTAGTTGGAATTTATAACAATGATTTCAATGAGGCATTTAAAAAGTATAAAGAAATTGAGCAATTATCTATTTTATGCTGTAAATTTTTGGAGAAGAAAGAGATACATTTAGCATATATAGGTGTTGATATTGGCATGGATGAAGATAAAAACCTCTGGATTATTGAAATAAATAATCGGTATCCAGATATGAGCATTGCTCTGGATGTCAATGATTTTCAGCTTTATTACCATACGCAAGCAGCCGCCTTACACTATTCAAAGTGGGTAGCAGGTTTCGGGGATCATTTGGAATGATCGAGATGGGCTTTTCATTTTCAAACCGAATTTATCTCGCATTAACGGGCAGTAAGAACATGGTGTCAGAAACCGAGGGTAGAGGTTTCCTCGGTTTCTGACGCTTTTTGCTTATTAATCTATTTTTTCAATCACAAATATTGAAAAGTGGCAATCAATATTTGACGTAACACTTGTAATGGAAATGTAAAGTTTCTCCATAACCCAATAATGTCTAGGCCTCGTAGGGGGCATGTTGGATAATGTTAAGTTTTACCACGTGTGACAATTTCCCTATATGATAAAATTTGTATTCGAGAATAATAACTACATCAGGAGGATAAAAATGAACAAGCGTCTAGTTACAACTACATTAGCATTCACGATTGGATTAAGTACTTTTGCGACAGCCCCGATCATGATGGATCCAGTCACAGTCTCAGCCGCAACAACCACACAGCAGAGCCAAAAAGTGGTTGAGAAAAAGGCAGATGACATAATTAGTCTCGCTAAGAGTTTAATAGGAAAAGCAACATATGCCTCAAAACACAACTATGAAACACTCCAGTTTAGATGTGCTTCGTTCATCGCGTTTATTTTTGAGAATAATGGGATAGATCTAGGTAATCGTGACGAAGCTTATATGGTTCACCAAGGGACATACGTTCCGAAAAATGAATTGCAAAAAGGCGACTTAGTTTTCTTCAAAAATAACCCATCATCAAAAAACCCAAATCATGTAGGGTTGTATATTGGAGATAATAAAATTATACATATGGCAAACGCAGAACTAGATGTTGTTATTTCTGATCTAAATAGCACGTCCTATTATCGAGATAATTATATGACTGCGAGAAGAGTAATCCCTGCTTTACTTCCTTCAGACCCAGCAACAAAAGGAGATAATATTGCTGACCTCTCCTACAATTTAATGAATAAAGTGACAATGGGCAAGGTTAATAACGAAAAAGCAATGCAATTTACGAGTACTGGATTCGTAAAATACGTTTATGGAAAAAATGGCGTTGAAGTAAAAGGAAACTATGTCAAAGATTTGATGGACTTAGGTGAAAAGGTAGCACGGAAAGATTTACAAAAAGGCGATTTGATATTCTTTAGCACTTCTGCAGGGTCGAGCACACCTTCAAGAGTAGCTATTTACACAGGGGAACATCGTATGCTTGTTCTTAGTTCGGAAGGAATTAGTTCGAGAGTCCTTTTATCTGATTATTATGATCAGCGTTATATTACGGCAAAGCGCGTTTTTAAAGATGAAAACAAAGTAGTTCAGTCACCAGTTATACCTAAAACAGATGAAAACAAAGTAGTTCAGTCACCAGTTATACCTAAAACAGATGAAAACAAAATAGTTCAGACACCAGTTATATCTAAAAAAGAAGATAATATTGTAGACTATACATTAAGCATAATGAATAAAGTGAAACACCAATTAAATGTTTACGATGAAAAATCTTTAACCTTCACAAATGCAGGCTTCACCTATTACATTTTTAAACAGCATGGTGTTGACCTGAAAACAAAAGTAGCGAGTCAGCAATCAGTGAACGGTGTACAAGTTCCAAAAGATAAATTGCAAAAGGGTGACCTTATTTTCCTAAAGCAAAGCGGGGGAAGCAAAATTAAGTATGCCGCTATTTATATTGGAAATAATGAATATGTGTATTTATCTAAATCAGGTTCAGTTGTGAAAGAAAGCTTAGAATCTAATTGGTCTAAAAGTAACTTTGTAACAGCTAAGCGTGTACTCTAATCGAATGAAATACTCGGTTGGATTCTAAATTGTACATGACTTTAAGGAAAAAATAAAGAGAAGCATTCGTTTGCGAAATGGCTGCGAATGCTTCTTACTATATTTGAAAGATCCTGACTTCGATTTAAATTAAAAATATATGTCTAAATGCCAAAATTCCCTTCTAGGTGCATTCTCCTGATCTCTTTAATTCGCTTTCGCATTTCCCCATCACCAATTTTGGAAAAATTCCCGACTCCAGGGCTTGTATTTATTTCAAATATAATAGGATCCTTGTAATTGCTAATACCAAAATCAATTCCATACTCTATTTGTGGAAATGCCGCTGCAGCTATTTCGGCAGCTATAACAGAAGCTTCCTTTATACAATTAATCATTTCTTCCCTCTCTGTTTTGTGCATCTTTAGGTGTGTCGATAATAATGAATCTATTGTCATAATTTGAGCCCCGCGGTTTGTATTGATGACTCCATTCTCATTGGTTTCTTCTGTCCCAATCTTTCCATACAACCCTCCAACAAGCCATTTTCTTTTGAGAATTTGAACATGTACCCGAATGGATAACGGGAACCCATCTTGGGTTAAGCTATGGACACCTTCTTGAACAATATATCCCCCGAATCTCTCAATTGGATGCAGTACAGGGAGGAAATCTTCAATCTTTTTAACTTCCATTTGTATTTTTTTACCATTAAGTGTATAGCCATTAAAACAGTAGGGCCCATCTTTCCTTTTATTAACTTTAAAAATTCCTTTCCCTTGCCCGCCTCTATCATTTTTTAAATAGACATATTCAAAACGTTCCAGTAACTCAGATAGGTTTTTAATTGTAAATTGCTTTGTTTCGGGAATGTACTTATTGAGTAAAGGATGTTTACTTAATAGCGAATATTGCCTCCATTTTCCAAGACGTTCCTTCAATACACACACCTCATTTATATGTTATGGTTATACACTTATTGTATGGATATAACAGTAATCCCGATTGGGTAAGTGAATTAGAAAAAAATATCTTTTATTTTAAGTCAGTATGTTTTCTTTGACGCTTGATGATTTTTTTTATATACATATACGTATCTTTATCCTTTAGTCCCAAAAACATGGATAGGTCTGGATTATAGTTTCCTTCAATAATCCAAATATCCCCTTGGGGGCTAATTCCAATGTCAAACCCAATTATATGAATATTAGGATGGTTTTCTTCAAACTGTTTGCTTGCAGAAATACAGACTTTGTCAATTTCATATTCTAATTGTTCACTATTTGTCATTGATAAGTTTGAACTTTGAAGTGCTTGATTAAGGTTTAATAGCTTCTGAGCTGCATTGGTAATAAAGAAGCCGTTACCAGCAACCTTTACAATTTTTGCGGTTATTTTCCAGGATGAATTCTCTTTCTGGGCAATGACTCTAATATCTAATGGGCATCCGTTTATTTCCAATAAAGGCAATACTTCTTGAACAAGATAAGGCTTCTTTGAAAAATATCTTGTATGAATAAAATCAAAGGTTTCATCCATGCTTGATTTTGTCTGTATTGTTCTTCCTGTGTGGATTTCAAAGGTATGAGGATCTGTCTTAGTGATTTTTACAATTCCTAAGCCCCGTCGGCCAACACAAGGCTTAATGATAATATCAACATATTTATTAAGGTACTCCTTAAAGGTGGCTTTTGTAAGTAAATCCGTTTTCGGCACGAATGGAGAGATTGAATGATTTGTTGAGAGTGTCTGGAACTGGCTCCATTTACTTTTTTGAAAATGCAGCATTAAATCCTGAATCCATACTCGTCCTTTTAGATCATACATAATATTAATTACTACGGTATGACAATCAGGAAAGGATTCTCCTAATTTTTTTGCTGCAAGTATGGAAATATTCTTCATTTTATTTAGAAAAAACATATAGAAGTACTTTTCGAAGAGAGAGCTAAATTTCTCCGTTGTAGATATATAGAGCCACTCTGCTATAGGTGATTTTCGGTGAACGGTAACATAATAGTGAAAGGGGCTTTGGAAAAAACCTGAGTTTTGCTTTGATGGCTGAATAATATGATGTTTATGTTTTAATTCATTCCTACTGATATACTCATAAAGTTCTTCTTTATCCACCAATGTAGCCCTATTCATCTCTGAGAGGACCTTAAACTTATTGTTTTCAGGGGTAACAAAGATTTCACCCGAGCCAAAGGAAGGTTTAATGACAATCTTCTTATACTTTTCCAAAAAAGCAAATAATGATGCTTCGGTAAATAGTTCAGTATCTAAAAGATACTTAGAGAGGCTTTCATCTGAATTTAATATTCTATATTGACTCATTCGACCTTTGCTGGGCTTCAATGTTCCCATCTCCCAAAATTGTTAATACATTATTTTATTCAGACAAAGAGTTTTTTCTTATGCGATATCCTAAGCAGAAACATGATTTTAAATTCAATATTACTTTAATACACTTAGACTTTCCTAATAGTCTAGAAAAAACTCCCGGCATAAATGCCGAGAGTTCTAAGGCTGTTACAATTCTTGACAGCCTTGAGCAATAATAGAGCCTTGATCAATAGGAGCGGCGCCAGTTTGATTAAAGAAACCTGTAATTACAAAACTTTGAACATTATCAACCTGTGCTTGTCCAACCATGTCTCTAAACACTGCTTCAAAAGCAAAGGTTCCTGATTGACCACTGACTGTCCCAGTACCAGTTACAGTGATGCTGCAGTTTTGGCCTTCCTGATTACACACAACAGAAGTAATGGAAGTTGCAGTAAACGTGAAGTTGTTTGGTCCAGGTGGTGTGGTTACGTTTTCTTCAAATCTTAAAGATAGAGATGAAGTTGCTAATCTTGTGACACAAACATCTGCCATGTAAAACAAGTTACCTCTTACTGTTCCTGTTTGTCCCACGAATCTAACATTATTATTATTTGAAACAGCTTCATCATTTGGGTTTTGGGGATTTTGAACCAAAACTCCACACGTACAAATTACACCCATTTATTTCCCCTCCTTTCTATTTGGAATATTGTAGTTTATTAATGATTTAAGAGAAGTGGCACAGTGTTTGTCCTAATTTAAAGTCAGATTTACATTTACTGTTCCTTCCGAAATTTTGCTGCCAATTCAATTATGTCATTGGCATACATATCTCCTTTAAATAGAACAATTGTATTTTCATCTACAATCTTTTTTAATAGGCGATAAGTGTCCCTATTACTGTTAAAAGTGTAGACCTGCATTGTCGGGTTGGTTTTCTCTGCTTGATCTGCCATTATACGTGCTAAATTATTCCCAATTGCAATTAGAATATCGACATCATGTATGGCAATCATTTCTCCTGCCTGCTTATTAATAGGTTCACCCCAAGGCCCTAATCCAAGAATGCTTCCAATTACTGCGACTTTTTTCTTGTCTTGCCCAAGCTGTGTTAATACTTTTACTGCTGCTTCTAAAGAAGTGGAAGTTATGCTCTATGTATCATCTATCAGTGTCGATCCATTTATCCCTTCAACCACTTGGAGCTGTCTATCAAATTTTCGAAATGATTTCAAGCGATTAGCAGCTTCTTGAAGATCCATACCCATTTCATGGACAGCGGCGAGAGCAGCCAACGCATTATAAACTTGGTGCTAACCAAGTCCCGGTTACGGCAACAATAGGAATGTCAAACTGGTTTCGGTAATAATTTAGAAACTCCCAGTATGCCTTTTCTGCAGATTCCACTTGGAAAAATGGTCAGATTATCCAAATGGTAACTATTCTCGTACTTTTTATGTGTGACAAGTACTAACGGAAAAAACTCTTTTAGATCTTCCCAATTTCTTATTTTATATTTTGCAAATAAGATTGTATTTTTTTCTTTATATGTTTAAGCCGTTAGGCGCCATACTGGACTTCTACATGATCAGAACCCTTGATTAATTTCCCGTCTATAATCGTTTTGATTTCCTTCACGGAGAGGCGATTCATTGTAAATTTCACTCCTTTCCTTACTAATATACTATGTTCAGTCACTTACATTGCTTGTGCAGATAACTAGTGATTTTTTAGTGTTTTGAGCGTTATCACACATATCGGTTATTCAGTTTGATTCTAAGGTAAAGCAGCTTTTATATAATAAATTGCTTGTATAGTATAGATAACCATACAAATTTGAGTAAGTTTCATAAACATATATATCGAGATAGTTTGATTTAAAATTTTATAGGGAGTGGGCCTTTTGAAGACGATACTTTTTATAGGCACGAATAAATCGGGTTCAAGCAGAGATGCCATAGGGGCAGCTAAGAGCCTAGGTTTCTTCACCGTTGTTTTTACTAAAAACGAAAAGCAAATGCAGCAGAGGGAAGAGTACACGGATGTTCATAAAATGATCTATATTGATACGGATAATCTTTCTGAAATGAAGGAGGAAATAAAGCGATTAAGATCAGAAGGGATGGAATTAAAAACGATTGTTAGTTTTATAGATTCATATGTTCATATTGCCTCCCTTCTTTGTGATGAATTTTGTAAGAACTATTTTTCGTCAACAGCTATTAAAAAGATGAATAGCAAGGAAGAAACAAGATCATTTTTAATGAACAAGTCTTACACGCCTAAATTTATCATCATTAAACCCGGAGAGGAGATCTCTTTCAAATCAATCCTATCAAAGCTTAATTTTCCCGTCATGGTCAAATCGCCAAACTCGACGGGTTCAAAAGATGCACTGCTAGCAGAAAATGAAGAGAAATTAAAAAAGCATACACTCATGTTGCGTGAAAGAGAGCCGAAAGAGTCCATTATTATAGAGGAATATATTGATGGAAACCAGTATTTGGTAGAGGCAGTCGTTTACAAAAGTAAGGTGATGATAGCTGGCATTATTGAGCAAGAAATTACGAAGGGGAAGAGATTTATTATTACGGGCTATGGGGTAATGGCGAAAATACCTGACGAAATTGAAAAGGGAATAGCTGGGGTTCTTCAGTCTATTGTTAATCAATTTGGAATTGTCAATGGAGCCTTGCATCTGGAATTGAGACGTAGTAAGAATGGGTGGAAGCTCATTGAAATCAATCCGAGAATTTCCGGAGGCGCAATGAATAAAATGATACAAGCTGCTTTTGGCTTTAGTTTAGTTAAAGAAACACTGTTATTACAATTAGGGGGCAGCCCTTCCTTAGTACCGAAACATAAGAAATTCGTGTTCACTCAATATCTTATTGTTTCAGAAAAGGGAATTTTAGAAAGAGTGTCTGGGAAGGGTAGAGCTAGAAAATCCCCTGGAGTCGTTGATGTATATGTAAAACCGAGAAAAGGAACGCTGCTGATTCCTCCTCTATCGATGGGGCATAGATATGCCTATGTAATTGCTGCGGGGGAAAGCATGGAGGAAGCAAAGAGTTTTGCTAAAAATGCTGTAAACGAAATTAAGTTCCACTTAAAGAAATAATAATTTTCTAGCATTGTGTTATTAACATAAAATCTATTAAAAAAATGACCCTGGATTCTTTATCCAGGGTCATTTTTATTATTTAAATGTTTTTTTTAAGAATTTTATCGTTTCATACATGTTTGCTCGGCTAGCACCTTTAACTAAAATGGTGTCATTCTTTTTAATAATTCTCTTTAGAAACTCATGTAACTGATTTCTATCGTCAAAGTGGTATACATTTTTGGCAGGAAAGCCTTTTATTTTAGCTTGATCGCCCATTGTTTCTGTTTGATCACCATAAGTGATAAAAAGGTCAATTTTTTTATCGTAGACATATTCTCCTATTTTTCGATATTCTGCCTCTCTTAAATTCCCGAGTGCTCTTATTTCTCCAATTACTGCTATTTTGCGGTGTTTTCCGATATTTGCAAGTACATCAATGGCAGCTCTTACTCCTTCAGGATGAGAATGAACAGTATCATCAATTAGAATAATATTGTTTTTCTGATTATAAACCGTTAATCTTCTTGGCGGCTTTCTAAATAATAATCCGGCTTGGATTTCAATTGGAGTTAGACCTAAGTGGTCCGCCACAGCAATAGCATTTAAGGCATTATATACATGATGTTCACCGAAAATAGGGATGAAAAACTTCTCTTTATGTCCATGCAACATCGTTTTGAAAGACATTCCATTTTCTGAATATTTCACATCAAAGGCTTTATAGTCAGCGTCTGACTTAATACCGATTGTAATGATCTTACCTCTAAACTTATCTGTCTCTAAAAGGAGAGAATTACGGTCATCTTTATTCATAACGAGCAAGCCGTCTTGATCCATCCCGTGTATTAATTCAGATTTAGCCTTAGCTATTCCCCTAATATCGTCATTGAAATAGCCTACATGTGCCAGTCCGATGTTTGTCACAATACTAATATTCGGTTTAATAATGCTGCAGTGTTTAGTTATCGTTCCAGGGGAGGCCATTCCATATTCTAGGACAATGGCTTCGTGGGATTTATTGATTTCAGAAGCATGAATTTCAGTATGTTGGGCGGTATTCCAATAGTCCTTTGATTCAAAGGTATTCCATTTTTTCGAAAGGATTGAGGCTAGAAATGCTTTAGTCGTAGTTTTACCGGCGCTGCCCGTTATGGCTATAATTGGGATTTCGCCTTTTGCTGTATTCATTCTTTTAACTTTTTGGATCTTAGCTTTTATTGCCTGTTGGTTTTTTGCCAGATACATAGCATATCTAATGGAATTTATGACAACATCCATCTCTAGATAAAACGTAGGAGGACAGCCTGGCAGCCAGTTAACTTCATAGATCCATATTTTTTTATTCTCGTCTAATCCAATGTCGATTCCCATTTCATCAATAACTTCTCCATATAGCTGCATTTGGAGCTCATCAAGATGCTGGGCTAAAGTCAATGAAAAGTGTTCAAGAGTCCCTTTAATATTCATTGCTTCTTCTTTAAATTCTTGTTTTAAAAATGGTTCTAAATAATTGGTGAATCCCCCATTATTAATATTAGGAATAATGGATCCCTTAGGGGCTATTCTTGGGTAAATAGCGGTGATGACCCATTCTCCTTCTCCACTTTTTTGAACATGAAGTCTGAAGTCGTAAACTTGTCCAGACTTGGTAATAGATGTTATATAAGGTTGCATAATATAGGTTCCCGTTGAAAGCTTTTCTTCTATTAGATCCTTTAATTGATTCCTTGAATAAGAACTTGAATGTGAATCTTGTGTTACAAGAAATTCTTCTTTGTTGTTTTTCTTCAATGAAATAAAGTAGATCCCTTTTCCTTTTCTCCCATCATAAGGTTTAAAAACAATCTTTTTAAATGCGTATAAAAATCGGAAAAATTCATCTGAATCATTTGAAATTTTTTCGGAGGGAATTAAATAGTGAGAAAACTCCTTTCCTCTTTTAAGCCTCTCGTAAACACTCCACTTGTTCCCGATGGAATTTGTCGTAAAAGGGATCATTTCCTGTAATTTTTGAATAACCTTTTCCGACTTTGCCAATTTATTAGGGTCACCAGCATTATAAATGACGTCCGGGAAGGGCATGTTTCGTTCAACCCATGAGCCATTCTCATACACTTTCCCTTTTATTGACTTTTTTGAGAAATTTACTGTACTAGGAGAAAAGTAAAAAAAATCTGCGCCTTCAGCTTTAGCGACCGCAGCAAAAGCATAAGTCTTTCTTACCTTTGATGGATCTTTTCGATGGTGCAGCATTCCTATAAGTGTCATAGCATAAACTCCTTTTACTTATCTAACAACCTATTTATATTACATTCAATTAGTTAAGCTTTTGAACCGGACAAACGTTTATTTTTAGATCAAATTTTAATAGTTGACCATTTAGGGCAAAGGAAAAATGAAGGACAAAACAGGGAGTAATTAAGGGGAAATCTTTCTTTTAGGCAATGCAACAAGCCATTAGTAATCTTATTCATATACTGAAGGGGACCTTAAGAATATGGAGTGGATGCAATGAGGAAAAAATCAAAAATGAATAAATGGGACAAACATCAGCTTTTATCGGAATGTAAGAATCTAGTCGAGTTTTTACCTGAGACCCATCTATTTACAATTGAAAAATTTTGGGAGATGATGAGTCGAAATAAGGAAATTATCTTAAAGCCTGCATTGGGAAATGGGGGAAAGAGAATCATAAAAGTATCAAAAGTCGGTGGAGAAAAATATGAGGTTCACCTTCAGAAATCGAAAAATGTAATTGTTGATAAGAACGGACTTGAACGTTTATTACAGGAAAGAATAAAGGAGAGGAAGTTTCTTATTCAATATTGTATCCCCCTTGCAAAAGTGAATGGAAATCTGATCGATTTTCGGTATATTGTGCAGCGAAAACATGGGGATAAAACATGGGTGATTACTGCGAGGTGCGGGAAAGTTGCCAAAAATGGTTATGTTACAACTAATGTCCTAAATGATGGAACTGTAGTAACGGTAGAGGAGGCGCTGTTAAACTCAAATATTTACAATTTGAACTTAAAAAAGACATTGGCTGCTTTAGATGAATTAGCATTAGCAGCCTCACTTTGCTATACTGACAAATTCAAAAATCAAAATATATGGGGTTATGATTTGGCTGTTGATGAATGTGGGGATATTTGGCTGATTGAAGCTAATGCAGCTCCTATGGTAGATGTTTTCCTCGATTCAAAAAGTCCATTCAAGTCGGACGCAATAACATGGTATCTTGACTATAATGAAAAAATGAGAAATAAATGATAAGTCCCCACTCACATGCCATCTATACTCTACAAAATGGAAAGTAAAAAAGACCTATAGCCTAAGTTGCTATCAAATGACTCCGGTAATTGACCGGGGTTAATTTGTTATTTCTAAATCAGACCTTGTTCTATGGAAAATCACTGATGAAATGCTTGTCACATTTAATCTTTCTAAAAGAAAAACACTACAGCTAGCTTTTCGTCCAATTGGTTCAGGAATAATAAACAGAAAGACCAGGCGTGTGCCCGGTCCCCTGTTTTTACCATTTTGGCTCAATGACAATTCTTCTTTTCAGTAATTCGGTATCTAGAACTTGTATGGCGCAAATGGAAGATAAATCAACCTCTTTACGAGCAGGTGTTTTGATTAATTTCATGACCTTGCCTACTGAGTTTGTATGATTTCCTTTAATATCAAAAGGTCGCAGGATTGAAACAATCGCAACACATTTTTCCTTATCTATAGATTCGATTCGAAAAAAATTGGACTCAATGCACTCGCGTTTCCCGTTTTTCTCATTTATTTCGGTCAATAGATGAGATAATAGTCCATTATTTTTTAGTAATAGAAAGGGGATCGTATCGACTCCGGCAATTTTGGATAGCAGCGGTCCAAAATATTTAGTTGAGGAATTCATTAAAATATCTTGTAAGGACTTTAATTCAATGAGTGCTTCACATATACAGTGACTATGTCCCTGCTCTATGTCGTTCATTTTAGCTTTCCTCCCCCCGTCTGTCCTTTTGCTATTATATTATTGCAAGTAATTGGGGATTGTGCGGATGGAAAGCGAAAATAGACCTGTCCAAAGAACCCAATTATGCAGATGATAGGTTTTAAGACTGCTGCTTGGAGGCTGTATCCCGTTCGTCGAAAGATTCCACAGCTTAAAGGAATATTCAATAAGGTTCTAAGTAAAACTTCAGTTCCTGGGCGGCGGAAATCGCCGTTGTTTTAGCATTTTCAGCAGAATTTGCCGCTGCAATAACACAAGCATAGCGATTACCCATTGAGTAAGGAGCGGTGACGGTTTTACCTAATAAAGGTTTAACGTACACATATTTAACACCATCATGTTCCCAAGCAAGATCTTCGCCTGTAACGTAAAGTAATTCTCCGCTTGTTTCAAACGTTAAATATTTGGCATAGACGTGAACCTCACGTATCTTAGTCAATGTTACTTTCTCTCCAACATTCAGTTTCAATATTTCCTTTATAAGGTTAATACCTGTCCCTTCCTCAATAATCCGATTCATGGCGCCGCCAGACATTCTTGGATTAATCTCTACCAGTTTCCATACTCCTTGAACATTTCTCAATTCTAAATGACAGGATCCGTTTTTTAGTCCGAGTTGTTGGACGATTTCTGTAACTGATTTTATGAGACTCGTATATTCATCATCCTTTAATTGAGCTGGAAATTGATAGCCAACGACGATAAATATATCTTCGTACGCCGTTTCTTGCTCAATGACACCGACGATTTCAATTTTTCTATTTTGTACTAGCACTTCAACTAAGTATTGGGGCCCTATTAAATATTCTTCAATTAATATAGGAAGATCGGGAGTTTGATCGTGTAAAGATTGAAGGGCTTTCTTTAATTCATCAGCAGTTTCAGCTAAAAATACATCTTTTGAACCGTTGGAGACTGGTGACTTAATAATCAACGGAACAGATAATTCATGTTTCTTTGTGAAGTCTTTAATAGAAGTATGAGATTCGTATACGGCATAAAAAGGGGAGGTGAAGAGGTGTTTTAACTGGTCCCTCACTTTTATTTTATTTTCCATTATCGCTAAAGCGTCAGCGGATAACTGAAATAATCCAAGCTCCTTTGCTAACCGTGCTGTATAAGAAACAAAGGGATCGATAAAACTTACACAGGCACATAGATGTTTCCCTGATGTCTTAAGGGCTTCAAGTTCCTCTAAAACCCGTATTTTATCTAATAAATCATAGAAATAGACGATTTGATCCACATCGGGGAATTTATTATGCTGGAGGTGCCGGCGTTTATCCGTAAATAAAATGACGCAGTATCCCATTTCCTTCGCCGCCCTCAGAGCTTCAAAACTCGTCCCAAACTGATTACTTCCGATAAAGACAATTGATTTCATGATCCAACCTTCCTGCTTCACATGGTCTATTATCTTATGATAAGAAATAACAATAGGTGCCAGACCCAAAACACGGTTGGTATAAACGCGTGTAGAGTCTGGCACGGAAAGATTCAATCGTATTTGGAAATGAAAGTACTAAATCAATGAGAATTATGAATAAAAATATATAAGCCCTAAAATAATATGCATTATTTTAGGACTTGATATATTTTAAAATAAATTACTTACCAATAAACATTTGAGTCCAATGTTTACCGTTTTGCTCAAATCCTACTCCAATATGGGTAAAATTATTACTTAGAATGTTCTTTCTGTGACCTTCACTATTCATCCATGCTTGAACGACTTCTTGGGGTGTTTGTTGTCCCTGTGCAATGTTTTCACCTGCACTTGTATATGTCACACCAAAGTCTCTCATCATATCGAACGGTGACCCATAGTTAGGACTTGTATGTGAGAAGTAATTATTTTGCTGCATGTCTTCTGACTTCTTTTGAGCAACCCCACTTAATTGAGTATCCGCTTTTAAATCAGACAGGCCGTTTTGTCTGCGTTGTGCATTCGTTAAATCAATAACCTGTTGTGCAGCCTGACTAATGTTTTGTGGTGCTTGTGTTTGAGCTTGTCCTTTCTGTGCGGGTGCTGGTTGTTGACCTGGCCCTTCAGCAGTCTGTCTTTGTTGCTGCGTAGGTGCTTGCTGCTGAGCTGGTGCTTTTGCAAATTCTCTATTTTGCTGTGGTTGTGCTTGTCCATAATTTGGTGGTTGAGCAGCTTGTCTTTGGTTCCAGTTTGGTTCTGGCTGACCAGCTTGATCTTGCTGCTGGATTGGTGCTTGGCCATAATTCAATTGAGGGAGTTCTGCTTGAAAATTTACATCCTCCCCAGGATTTAATGGAGTAAACTGATATTTTGCATCTTGAGTCAATACCGCTCTGGTATGAGGGTAATTATCACTGGACATTGTTGTAGTCATACTAGAGATGTTATTATCGTTTCCATTCCCAGGCTTATTACCATTATTTGTATCAGTATTACATGCAACAAGCCCTAACATCAGGGTAGATGTTAGGAGTATACCCATTTTTTTGTTTATCAATTGAAATGCCTCCTTTTTTTGAAAAACTCCTTCCTCTTATATTTTTGATTTTTCTTTAAAAAATATTGATGGAAAATAATCGGAAAATATAAACTCGGGACTCTTCACACTTTCTTAATAAGACTTGTATTGTTAATATAAAAAAGTATTTTTTGTTAGGAGGTTCGACTGAATTATGTTCTTGGAGATATTTACCTCATACGAAAATCTAAAGGCAATTGTGATATCTATCGGGATTTTTTTGCTATTTCTTCTTTTTAGGAAAATTTTCGTAAAATACGTTTTTGCATTTTTGGTAAGGATAGGGAGAATAGCGCCTGGTGAATTTTTATCCCAAATTCTTATAGCCTTTGAAAAACCTGCTCAGTGGCTATTTATTATTACAGGGCTTTACTTTTCTGTGCAGTATTTTCCTTATTTCAATCATGCAAATCCATTATTTTTAAAAATTATCAGATCATCGATTATATTGATTATTAGCTGGGGGTTGCTTAATCTTTCTTCGTCCTCTTCATTGCTTTTTAAAAAGATAAATGCCTCTAAATATAATATTGAATTTGATGAAATTCTGATTCCGTTTTTATCTAAGGCATTGCAATTTTTGATTGTGGCGATCAGTATAAGCGTGATTGCCCAGGAGTTTAATTACGATGTCAATGGCTTTGTTGCGGGGTTAGGCTTAGGTGGATTAGCCTTTGCATTAGCTGCAAAGGATGCGATCGGTAATTTATTCGGCGGGATCATAATTATTACGGAAAAACCTTTTTCAATAGGTGATTGGATTAAGACAAACAGTGTGGAAGGAATTGTAGAGGATATAAGCTTTAGAAGTACAAAGGTACGGACCTTTGCTCAGGCGCTTGTGACTGTTCCGAATGCTACTTTGGCGAATGAGGCAATTATGAACTGGAGCAAAGCAGGGAAGAGGCAGATTACCTTTAATTTAAAGCTGCCACAGGATACTTCACAGGAAAAATTAAAATCTGTTGTCAAGCAAATTGAAAACTACCTAAAAAATAACCCGGATATTCATCAGGACACAATCTACGTTACCTTTGACCAATATAAGGAAATGGAGATCTTTATAGACTTTTTTACAGTTACAGTTGAATGGGGAGAGTATTTAAAGATCAAAGAAGTGTTCAATTACAAAATCATGGACATTCTCGAACAAGAGAAATCATTGGCGGAGAGCCAGGCATAATGGGAAAAAGTCTGTTTCATTTAGAAGCAGACTTTTTCAATATATCTATTTTTGGTTAGCAGTTAAAAATACTTCCTGTGCCGCTTTTATCCCAGCTCCTGGTTCAAAGGAGTAAGAGAAGTCTTGTAATGCGGCCTCCATTAAGGAAACGGCTTGGAGAACATCACTTGGGAAGCAATAGCCCATATGGCCGAACCTGAAAATTTCTCCTTGCAGGTGTCCAAGCCCGCCAGCAAAATCTAAATGGTACTTTTGCTTTAGGTGCTTAAGAAACTGTGCCAGATCCAGACCTTTAGGGGTGCGGATCGCCGTAATGGTTGGTGATGCATATTCATCGCTCGTTAATAGCTCTATGTTTAGCGCCTTCATGGCTTCACGAACCATATTTTTCATAAGCTCATGCCTGGCAACGGTTTGTGCAAATCCTCCTTCTTCTTCGATAAGGTCACAGACAGCAGCTAATCCATAAATAAGAGTAACCGCAGGAGTGTTAGGTGTCATGCCTTTTGCTGCCCAATCGCGATAGCTCAGTAAATTTAAGTAATATGCTGGGGTTTTATTATTCTCGATGACTTTCCAAGCTCTGTCGCTGACGCTTAAGAGAGCCAGTCCCGGCGGCAGCATCATTGCTTTTTGAGAACCTGTTACGAGTATATCAATGCCCCATTTATCCATTTCCGCGGGTGCTCCGCCAATACAGCTAACCCCATCAACGATAAAAAGTGCATCTGAGTGTGTACGAACTGCATTCGCTAGCTTTTCGATTGGGTTCAAAATACCTGTTGATGTTTCGTTGTATGTAGCAAAAACAGCTTTCACATCTTTCAAGGGCTTTAGGAATTCCGCTAGATCTTCCTCTGTACAAGCCTGGCCCCATTCTTTTTCAAGCTTATGCACATTAAATCCGTATTTTTCACAAATCGAAACGAAGTAGTCCCCGAATGCCCCAACTGTAATAACAACAACGTTTTCTCCAGCCGAGACCGTGTTAACTGCCGCAGCCTCTAAAGCAGCAGTACCACCAGACGGCAGCAGAAAAATATCTTGTTCCGTACCAAAAACTGTCTTCACACGATTGGTTGTTGTACGATATAACTGAACAAACTCTTCACTACGATGGCTAATGATATCTTCAGCCATGGCTAGTTGAACTTTTTTTGGAATAGGAGTAGGTCCTGGGTGCCTTAAAATGTTTTTATACATAATTTTCCCTCCAGTAAAGATTATTTATTGAGTATTTTAGCCTAAAGGCGCGAGGTTAACCACTATTATGATCACCTCTATTAAAGCTTATATTGTTACCATATTTCCAATTTTCTAATTATAATAGTACCATATTGGTAAAAGTTAGTTAAGGTTAAGAAATTTATTTAATAAAACAGGAGGGGTCTAATGGCTACAATAGATTTGCAGAAAAAAAGTGTAAAGATTGTGTTAGAAAAGAAGAATTTAACAACGGTAACCGCGCGAGTTGGTTTAGTTCTAGACATCACCGGATCAATGAGAACATTGTATAAAAATGGAACAGTGCAGAAGGTGGTTGAACGAATATTAGCGATTGCCTCACAGTTTGATGATGACGGAATGCTGGATGTTTGGGTGTATGATAATGAATTCTCAAGATTAAAGCCGGTAACGGAACGAGATTTTGATGGGTATGTTAATCGAATTATTTTGGAAAATGACTTGATCCATAAATTTGGCCGAAATGACGAACCTCCTGTTATGAAGGATGTAATAAAAAAATATATCGATGAAGAACCGAGCATGGATCCAGCCTTTATTGTCTTTATTAATGATGGCGGCTGTAAGAAAACGATCAAGCCCATTATTGAAAGCTCTGCAAAACATCCGGTATTCTGGCAGTTTGTTGGGATAGGAAATGGGAATTTTGACTTTCTAAAGCAAATTGATTCAATGGAAGGCCGTATTGTGGATAACGCTAATTTCCTGCATATTGAGGAAATTGATAAAATGTCTGATGATCAACTCTATTATTCACTATTAAATGAGTTTCCAAGCTGGCTGAAGGAAGCGAAGGAAAAAGGTATTTTGGTAGATAATCGCACAGAGCCGCAGTTAAATGAGCCAGTGCAAAAAGAGCCAGAAAAGAAGGGGTTTTGGAACAGGTTATTTAATAGGTAGATAGGGGTTCGTTTCATTGAATTTGAGCGGTTGGCTGACAAAGTGGTGGAATTGGCTGATAAAGTATCTTATTTGGCTGACAAATCCCTAAATTGGCTGACAAACAGGTCGAATTGGCTGACAAATACTAAAATGCCAACCCAAACAAGTATCTGATAGCTGAATATATAGTCAGCTTTAATATGAATTTTGCAAGAGTAGGTGATTTCTTGATGATTAAGGGTTTAAATCACTTTTTATTCTCGGTTTCAGATTTAGAAAAGTCTATTGAATTTTATCAGAAAGTTTTTGATGCCAAGCTATTAGTGAAGGGGAGAAACACTGCCTACTTTGATTTTAATGGAATGTGGCTGGCGTTAAATGTGGAGAAGGATATTCCTAGAAATGAAATAGCCCATTCCTATACGCATATTGCTTTTACCATTGAAGAAAAAGACTTCGAAGTTATGTATAAAAAATTAACAGAGCTAAACGTGAATATCCTTCCTAGTCGTCCAAGAGACGAAAAGGATAAGAAATCAATTTATTTTACAGATCCAGACGGTCATAAATTTGAGTTACATACAGGGACTTTGCAGGATAGATTGGAATATTACAAGAAAGAAAAAAGGCATATGGAATTTCTCTAAAATGAAATAGGGTGAGAGGAATGGATAAGGAACTTTTTAATGCTGTTGAGCAGTCGATTGAATATATGAAAAATCACTTGGAGGAAGAAATTACTTCAGAAGAGTTAGCTGCTAAATTCGGCTATAGTACTTATCATTTCTTAAGAGGTTTTAAGGAAGTGACAGGGGTAACACCTAGACATTTTTTATCTGCATTACGGATTGAGGCATGCAAGGAGATTTTATCAAGCCCATCGAACTCGATACTAAAATCTTTATTAAGCGTAGGCTATAAAAGTATTGGGTCTTTTAGTTCGCGTTTTAAACAATTTGTAGGACAATCTCCAAACCAATTTAAGACCAAATCGGATTTTTTATATCACTATATTCATCAATACAATGAGAAGAGCGGTTATCCATCCCAACTAACAGTATCCTCAACAATCACTTGTCATATAAACTCACCCCCAACATTTAAAGGATTAATTTTTGTTGGACTGTTTCCACGCCCAATACCTGACCAAAGGCCGATTTTGGGAGGTGTTTTGAATAATGGAGGAACATATATTTTTTCCAAAGTTCCGGAAGGCACCTTTTACATATTGGCTGCTGCCATTCATTGGAGCAAAAACCCGAAAGATTATTTCGTACTGAATAAATCACTGCGAGGGAAATTTGATCATGCAATTAAAGTTAAAAAAGAAACGATAGCGGAAGTAACTATTAATTTAAGAGAACCAATGCCTTATGACCCGCCTATTTTAATTAATTTGCCAATGCTTTTATTTGAAAATGAGCAATCTAGAAGAAATTAAATGATTAATCTTTCGGTAAAATGGTGTTTGAAGAAGGAGGAGATGTCATGTTAAATAAAGTTTGTGTGCTTACTGTTCGTGTCAAAAATCTTCAAGAGTCCGTTGATTTTTATACTAATGTATTAGGTTTCGAGGTTTCAAAATATTATGGAGATAAGATTGTAAGTCTTAAACATGATGAAATACCAGTTGTGTTAGAGGAAGACGAGGAGGCTTATCAGGAGCCAAAGCAAAATGTACTATTAGGTGTACTGTCAAAGGATCTTGACAAGGATATCTCTGATTTTAAATCTAAAGGTGTGAAAATTTTGTTTGATGAACCAAGACCTTGCCCCCCTGGCCGTTACACGATCATTGAAGACCCTGTGGGGAACCAAATTGAAATTGTAGAATTTTCCGAGTGAGATAATGATTAATCATCAAACATACATAAAGGCTTCCTTAGATAAGGTTTATGAAACTTTAACTACGGGAGAGGGCTGGAATGCATGGTTTACAGATCATACAGTTTTACACTTGGATGAGAATGGGGAAGGGATAATAACCTTAAGATGGTCCAACTACGGTGTAAATAAAGAGGATATTGAAGACGGCGGGGATATTTTGGCTGCCGTTCCGAATAGATTGTTTTCTTTTCAATAGTCCCCTGGCAAAAATCCAACTACTGTAAAGTTTGAAATGCAGCCTTATCAAGAAGGAACACTTTTACTTTTAGAAAAGGCTGGCTATTCCACATCTTCCACCGATCTTTCAGCTTGTATAGGCTGTGCAGTTGGATGGGGAGAAGCACTGGCTTTGTTAAAGATGTACCTTGAGTATGGTATTGTGTGCAAAGAGGATTATCGCTTTTAGGTTGAGGGGGCTAGTAGATTGGTTTATGAAATAACGATTCAAATCAGAGTAAATGATTTCGAAAAAGGCCAAACATGGTACCAAACATTATTAAATAGGCAACCTGATTTTAGTCCTCATCAAGGCTTTGCCGAATGGGAGGTCATTCCCGGCTGTTGGCTGCAAGTGGCAGAAGGATTTCCTGCAGAGGGGAGCGGCCCGATCCGATTAGGTGTTTCAAATCTGGAAAAAGAAAGAGATAGATTAGTGAAGGAATTAAAAATAGAGGAATTTGAGATATTCGAAAGGGAAGGTGTTCCTGCTAAATGGGGGACCTTTCAAGACTCATGGGGAAACCAATTGGGCTTATTTGAGTATTTGGATGAGAATGAGAAGCAAGAAAAGATAAAATCGATCTTAGGTGATGTTTAGAAAATGAGCAAAAAACGAAGGGAAAACTAAAAGTCAGGACTCCAATTAATAGAAGTCCTGATTTTTCCTGTTCTAAATTTTGTTCAATTTTGAAAAAAGTTCAGATTAATTTACGCAATAATAAAATCCCCATCCCTTTCTCCATAAAAATACAACCGATGCAGTGGTCTTGTCATGGCCACATAAAGAAGCTTAATATCTAGTTCAGAGTCGCGACAGAATGATTCCTCAAGTGAAATTATGATAACAACGTCAAACTCCAACCCCTTTGCCAAAAAAGAAGGAACAATCACAATTTCATCTTTTGGAATCTTAGCTTGTTCTGCAAGCAGTGTGACAGGTTCATCTGAATGCTCCTCGAAAAGCGAATAAAGAAGCTGACAATCTTTCATGGTTTTGCCGATGACCGCGAAAGTTTTATAGTTTTCCTCTTTCAGACTAGTTACTTGCTCTTCAATTTGCTGAACAAGTTCTTTTCCGTTTTTTCTTTTTATAATCCTAGGCTGTTCTCCATGCCGGACAACGGGTTCTACTTTCGGAAAAGAGTAGGGAAGAAGCTTTAACAGCTCGTTTGCTTTCTCCATAATCTCAACGGTTGTTCGGTAGCTTTTTTGCAATTCTGTGTAGGTAGCTCGCGGAAAAATGTCCTCTAAAACTCCATTCCACGATGTTAAGCCTCTATAGGAATGAATTCCTTGTGCAAGATCACCCACTAGCGTAAACATATCAGTATCAAGTGCTTTCTTAAGAGATAGCAGCTCCATGAAGCTGTAATCCTGTGCTTCATCAATGACAATATTTTTGGCTTTAAACTCTTTTGGAATGCCAAAAAGGTTTACCTGCAAATAAAGCAACAGAGCAAGGTCTTCTCTTTCATACTTCTTTTTCGCAAAAAGGGTCTGGCTATATTCGCATAACAATTCTGCATCCTGTTCGGAGAGACCGCCCTCGGCCCATTGGCAAAGCTTAATAGGATCACTAAAAAGCTCGTGATAATACTGTAGGAGCGTTTTTTTCGGGAATTGTTTCATATAGGCAGGTACAGCATTACGAATGGCTTTTTTGATTTCCTCAAGCCTTAGCTCTTTTTTGTCTAGTGCATAAGAAACATACTGTCTCCTTTTCTCCGGATCCTTTCCACGATAAAGAGCACTTTCTATTCGTTCATCATAAAAGGTTTCGATTTTGCTAATTAAATTTTTCTTCTTTTTCGCCACGTCATTTTGCAAAACGGCCTTTAGTTTATCCAGCCTTTTAAAAAGAGGAAGATAGTTATAGTCGGCCTTAAAGAGATGAATAAACTTCTTGTGGCTGAATAGGCGAAATTTATCGACCACGAAATCTTCTGTAGGAAAAAATGTTTTATAAATGCTTGTTAGGTAGTTGGATAGAATGACATGAAAGACAGGAGATCCCTTTACTGATGAAATCCATGCTGAGATCTGGCAATCCTTGCTTTCGGGCTCTTCCAGCAGCCGAACCAATTTATTATTATTGACTATATTAAGCTTTTGACCAAGGCATACTTGCACATATTCCTGATAAGTGGTTTGCCGAACTCTCTCAACACCTAGTTCAGGCAGCGCTTCAGATATATAATCTATAAACAAGCGGCTTGGCGCCAAGATCATCAGCTGCTCTGGTGCAAAGTTTTCCTTGTACTGATAAATAAAATAACTGATCCGGTGGAGGGCAATCGTTGTTTTTCCGCTGCCGGCAGCCCCTTGAACAATAATGGGCTTGTTTAAGTCGGCTCGGATAATTCGATTTTGCTCTTCCTGTATCGTTGAGATAATTTCTGTGAGGCGGTTGCTTGAGCTTTTGGAAAGCGATTCTTGAAGCAATTCATCTGTTGTGGTTAAATCAATGTCACGAATTTCTTCGAGCTTGCCTTCCTCGATCATAAATTGCCGCTTTAAAGATAAATAGCCGTTAAAGCTTTCCTCGTAAGAATCGTAATGAACCTCGCCAAGTCTGCCTTCATAGTAAAGATTGGCTACTGGTGATCTCCAATCCACAATGATTTGCTCCTGATTTTCCCTTGAATATAAGGAAGTCTTTCCGATGTAGAGAATTTCCTCATCTTTAAGATCCTGTCTTTGAAAATCAATTCTGGCAAAATAAGGTTTGTTTCGAGCGTTTTTTAAGCTTTTTAATTCATCACGAGACATTTCGAAAAATCTGGCATTCGTTAATAGTGAAGAATAGCTTAAGCTCGATTCCAGCCAGTCTACATCTTGGAAAGCCTCCTTCATGTTTTCTTGAAACTGGTCTTTACTTGATTCAGCGGTCTTGATGACGACATCCATATACTTTTTCGTAAAATCTAATCGTTGAATTTCTGCTAGAAAATCGGGGTGTTGTTGAGATGACATTCAATCTTCCTCCCATTTCATTTTCAGCCGCAATGGGGAAGTAACGTTGGAGCATGAGTGATAAGAAATTTATATTATCAGAAAAATCCATAGGAAGCAATATTTTTCCAATGATTGCGACGATCGTACTTGGAAAGATCACAGTAAGTGCCGCTCATTTACCGAAGAAGGAAAAAAGGAAGCCCGCGGTAAATGAAGGCATAGTTCATTAACTCCAAAAGGGTCATGCAGAAACTTACGGGCAATGAAAAGCTTCTAAATATTTTACTCCGCTCTCTTCCCATTCTAGCTCCTAACAATTGTACACACTTGATTTATTTTCCAATTTATTATATAGTACATTACAACAGTAATGTACTATATGTGAGGAGGCGGTGACGATTCTTAATACAGACGGAACAAAGCCTATTTATATACAAATTGCGGAATGGATTGAAACGGAGATTATGAATGGACATTTTAAAAAGGATGATAAAGTCTATTCCCAATATCAATTAGCTGAAATGTATACCATCAATCCGGCAACTGCTGCAAAGGGACTTAATCTTTTAGTTGATGAAGCCATCCTCTACAAAAAAAGGGGGCTGGGCATGTTTGTCACAATGAATGCAAAAGAACAGATCATGAATAAACGAAAAAATCAAACATTGAAGCGGTTAGTGCAGGAAATTGTGTTAGAGGCAAATCGCTTGCATATTAGTGAAACAGAATTAATTGAAATGATAAAGGATGCACAATCTGGGGAGGGTGAGCAATGAAGGTGATAGAGTGCAAGGGCTTGACGAAGACCTATTTTCGGAGAAAGGTTTTAAATAATCTCTCTTTTACAATTGAAGAAAATACAATCACTGGATTAATTGGCCGAAATGGAGTCGGCAAAACGACTTTACTTAAAATAATTGCTGGTTTCATTAAAGAAACATCGGGAGACATTGAGGTTTTTTCGGAACGCCCTTTTAACAGTTTAAATGTCTCAGTGAATTCCATATTTGTAGATGACCAGATGAACTTTCCTCCAGCCCTTCAGCTCTATGAATTATTAGAGGAGGCGAGCAGATTCTATCCAAATTGGGATATGGAATTGGCCAAACGCCTGATTAATTATTTTTCCCTTGACCCAAAGCATTATCACAATCGCCTTTCAAAAGGGAAGACTAGTACATTCAATGCCATTGTTGGTTTAGCAGCCCGTCCATCATTAACGATCTTTGACGAACCTACAACAGGAATGGATGCAGCGGTCAGGAAGGATTTCTATCGTGCCTTGCTTAAGGACTATCTTGCACATCCAAGGAGCATTATCATCTCTAGCCATCATTTAGATGAGATTGAAGATTTGTTGGAGGATGTTCTTTTGATTAAGGATGGAAGAAATCATTTGCATATGCCGATGGAAGAACTAAAGGAATGGAGCATCGGTTTAAAAGGGGAAACAATCGTGATTCAAGAGTTGATTAAGGACCGTGAGATTGTTTATGAAAAGCTGATTGGAGGAAACACACTGTACGCGATTGTGAGAAATGATTTCTTAGAGACCGAATTGCAGAAAGCGAAACTTGCAGGAGTGGAGATTACTGCTGTTGCTCCTAGTGATCTATGTGTCTACTTAACGAACGAAACGAAGGGGGGAATTGACGATGTCTTTAAGGGCCGTTAATTTAACGGATATTGTAAAAAGGCAATATCTGTTCAAGCTAAAGGCGAATATCGATTCATTTAGTGCCCTTGTCGGAATTCAGCTGCTAGCTATGCTGTTTTCAATGGGTGGGGCCCATTCATTTCATTCTTCATCAGATCGCATGGTTTTAAGTGTTAATTATTTATCTGCAGATGTTGTCATTGCTTTCACAATGATTTGGGCTTTAGTTACCGGTATTACGATTACAACGAAGCCCCATCGTCATTTTGATTTTACGTTCGTAACTAATCGTCTGAGCAGCAGCTTAGCCAATATCATCTTTCTATTTTCAGCAAGCATCCTCGGCGGAATTACGGCGATGTTAGCTAGAAGCTTACCTTTAGTTGTAAGGTATATTTTCTTTGGTGAACAGTTTAATAACATGCCGATAACAACTGCAGAATTTCTTCTTGGTGTTGTCGCAACGATTCTATATTTGTTCTGTATCAGCGCAATTGGCTATTTTATTGGGTCACTCGTACAAATAAGCAAGCTGTTTGTTGTGTTAATCCCTGTCCTGATTATAGGATTGATGTTCCTTGATGGTTTCATGAATAGGGAGCCATTTTTAGTAAATATTTTTCAATTCTACCTTCAGGAATCATCCATCGGATTGTTCATTATAAAAATGACCGTTACGTCTGCCTTATTTTTCATTGGATCCATTGGAATCCTAAATCGGATGGAGGTTAGACGATGAATATCATGGGAACCTTATTGCTGTTTGCTGCATTTATTATCCTGGTTATGATTGTTACTAGCTTAAATGCAAAGAGAAAGTTTATTACTGTAAAGGTTACGCATTGGCTGCTAATGATATATGTTGGTGTGCTCCTGATTTCTGGATTTTATCTGGCGTTATTGCCGCAAGACCGTGCTGCTAGTCGGGAGGCGAAGGAAAATTGGAATGAAGATTGGGCAAGAGACCATTTCTACAATTCTTTACATGAAGGGAATGTTGATCAATTAGAGGGCAGGCAATTAATTCATGCAAAGACTTATGATTATGCAAAAAACACACTTAATATTGAAATAACGGGGTATGCTGACCGTATTTATGTGGAGCGAAAAGACGATGATGATGGTGTAATCGAAGCTCGTGTTTATACGGATGGTTTGATTGTGGGCGGATTTGATTTTTCGAATAAAATACCCCCTGTTAATTTCGGGTTAAACGATGATAGACTAAATATAAACTATCCTAACCATCAAATAATAAATATCTCAGTAGCCAGAAAAGAATTTACGATTAATCAATTTACCGGTCAACAGCCAATTAATGATGTCATTGGAGATGGAGTATTAGCTGTATATTTAATTATTCCTAAATCACTTCAATTGCAAAGCGAAATTGCAGATTTTCAATATGTTAATGAATAGGGGCTGTCCTAAAGCAAAGATGCCAGGCACCACGATTCATGATGATGTTTATCGTGGAGCCAGGCAACTTATAAAACAGCCTCAGGGAGGATGAAAACTTTGGAACAGGAAAAACAGCCTTATATGTCAAAGGAGCTTGATGAGGAGACTCTTTTTATTGTATCTCAAACCTTTAAAGCCTTATCAGATCCGACTCGAATCCGGATCCTGCATTTATTATTTGAAGGGGAGCATTCGGTAAATGAAATTGCTGAAAGTCTATCATTGCTCCAATCAACCGTATCACACCAGCTTCGTTTCCTGAAAAATTTACGCTTAGTCAAATTTAGACGAGAAGGTACGTCCCTTTTTTATTCTTGTGATGATGATCATGTGATGGATATATTAAAACAAACAATTGAACATGCGAACCATCATTAATTACAGCTTCCATGATGATTCGGGCAGCCGAATTCTATTTTTTCAACCTGAATGGTACTATGCTCAATCCCAAAGTCATCGTGGAGAATGGATTGGGCATGGTGCAAAATGACATCATGGATCCCATCATTTTCAATGACAAGATGGCAGCTTAACATCGGCATTCCAGATGTAATCGACCAAATATGAATATCATGAACCGTATTGACGAAAGGAATTTTATGAAGAGCTGTCATGACCTTCTCAATCTCAATGTGAGCGGGGGAGCCCTCCATCAAAATGTGCAAGGATTCCTTCGTTACCCTCCAGCCGCTTACGATGATGAGACCGGCTACAATGACGCTGGCAATCGGGTCAGCTATTCCCCATCCGAAGAACATCATTAGCAGTGCGGCAATGATGGCGCCTACCGATCCAAGCATATCTCCAATTACATGAAGAAAGGCACTTCGGACATTTAAATTCTCCTCTTTATCCCCCCGCATTAAAATCCAAGCTGCCAGAATATTGACTAATAATCCAATGGAAGAAACAATCAGCATTCCGACACTTTGAACTTCAGGCGGATTGAAAAATCGATGATAGGCTTCGTAAAAAATATAAAGTGAAATAAGAATTAATGTGATTCCATTTAAAGCAGCAGCAATAATTTCAAACCTTTTATAGCCAAAAGTCTTTGAAGCTGAAGCTTTTTTTTCTCCAAGTTTAATGGCAAATAGACTCAAGCCCAATGCCGCTGCATCACTAAGCATATGGCCTGCATCGGAAAGAAGTGCCAAGCTATTTGTCATAATCCCGCCAATTACCTCAACAACCATGAATGCAGCTATTAAGAGAAAGGCTATAAATAACGCTTTTTTATTTTCAATGCTTCCATGAGAGTGGTTATGTCCATGAGCATTACCATGGTAGTGACCCATAGTAAAACCTCCTATTTTCTTATATGAATACATAATCATATATATAGTATGACAAAAGCCGCAAAATGTTTCAACTATTAGTTGGAAAAACGAAAAAGAGCTGCTTCCTCAGGAATTGAAGGGAGCAGCTTGTTTGAAGAAAAAATTGATTTAATATTACATATTAATTTTACAATACCTTACTTAAAAATGCCTTCGTACGTTCATGCTGAGGGTTCCCAAATAACTCATTTGGTTCATTTTCTTCCACGATATAACCGCCGTCCATGAAGATAACCCGGTCACCTACTTCACGGGCGAATCCCATTTCATGTGTTACAACTACCATGGTCATTCCCTCTTTAGCCAGCTGCTTCATTACCTCCAACACATCACCGACCATTTCAGGGTCAAGTGCAGATGTCGGCTCATCAAATAGCATGATTTTTGGATTCATAGCTAAAGCTCTAGCGATGGCAACACGCTGCTTCTGACCGCCAGATAATTCCCCTGGATAGCTATTGGCCTTATCTTCAAGCCCAACCTTATCTAGAAGATCAAGTGCAATTTTCTGAGCAGCCTCTTTTGTTGTTCCGTGAATCTTTATCGGGCCAAGTGTAATGTTCTCCATGACTGTTTTGTGAGGGAATAGATTAAATTGTTGGAAAACCATTCCAACCTCTTGTCTGACCTTGTTTATATTTATTTTTGAATCTGTAATGTCATGTCCGTTAATGATGACCTGACCGCCCGTAATATCTTCAAGACGATTCATGCACCGTAAAAAGGTGCTTTTTCCAGAGCCAGAAGGTCCAATTACGCAAACTACTTCTTTTTCTTTAATATCAGCGTTAATATCTTTTAATACTTCTAACTGGCCAAATGACTTTTTTAGATTTTTTATTTGTATAATACTCATCGTAATTCAAATCTCCTTTCTAGGAAGCTAGCAAGCAAGGAAATTAAATAAATAACAATAAAATAAATGACACCAACGGCAAGCCATATGTTAAATGCATCAAAAGTAGCTGCGGATTGAATCTGGCCTTGCTGTGTTAAATCTGCAATTCCAATGATTGAAAGTAGGGAGGTATCCTTTAAACTAATAATTGATTGATTCGTAATGGTGGGAAGCATTCTTCTAAAAGCCTGAGGAAGTACAATATAACGCATAGACTGAGATCCTGTTAACCCAATAGATCTTGCCGCTTCGGTCTGACCTTTATCAATAGATTGTATTCCTGCACGGATGATTTCTGAAAAGTAAGCACCAGCATTAATAGCAACCGTAATAATCCCTGCTGTTGTATTGTTCAATGAAATAAAGCCTAATGTATTTAATCCAAAGTATATAAAAAATAATTGAACAATAAACGGTGTTCCGCGGATCGCATCGACAAATATCTTTGCAATAATATTAAGAATCTTAAACGGGGAAAGTCTAAATAATGCCATAACAAGTCCAATTAAAAAGCCAAGAATGATTGCAATGATAAAAATATAGGCAGTTACTTGCAGTCCCTTTAATAAATAAGGAAGAACAGATAAAATTGTCTCCATCTTGAAGTCATCTCCTTTCAAAAGAAAGCGCGCTTGAGGGCGCGCTTTTATGTTTGTTTCCTAGAATTATTATTCACCAAGGTAAGTTTTTAGAATTTCATCATATTTTCCATTTTCCTTAAGTTCAGCAAGACCTTTGTTGATCTTTTCTAGAACTTCTTGATTTTTGCCTTTTAATACAGCAATACCGTATTGGTCGTTATTTAAGCGGTCACCAGCAATTTGTAATCCAAGGTCTTTTTGAGCGATTGCATAAGCGATAACTGGATAATCTTCAATAAGAGCATCAGCATTTCCGTTTGCTACTTCTTGGAACATAGCTGGGCTGTCATTAAATTGAACGACTTTAAAGCCTTTGCTATCAGCATTTTCTTGTGCAAATAGTGCACCTGAAGTTCCTTTTTTTACAGCTACTGTTTTGCCTTTAAGGTCATCTAAAGTTGTAATATCGCTATTGTCCTTTTTAACGACTAATGTAATACCAGCATCAAAGTATGGTTCTGAGAAATCAACAATTTTCTTTCTCTCTTCTGTAATACTCATACCTGCAATGGCAATATCAAGCTGGTTAGCTTGCATAGCTGGAATGATTCCGCCGAAATCCATTGGATTTAAATCAATTTTAATTCCTTGGCTTTCTGCAATAGCATTGATTATTTCAATATCAATTCCTTTGTATTCTCCGCCTTCTTCAAATTCAAAAGGAGGATAAGTAGTATCAATTCCAACTTTATATACTTTAGAATCATCACTAGATGAACCTTCTCCTGACTTTCCTTCACTTTTATCTGTGCCACAAGCAGCAAGTAGAAGGCTAAGGATAACAAATAAACTAAATAAACTGAATTTCTTCATTTTCCAATCACTCCCTATATTCTGATTATTGATGTTTTACGAATATTTAACAAATATATCATAAAACATTAAAAACGCATACTAAATTCAACAAAAAATAGTATTTCGCATTTAAAAAAATTCTTATTCCAAAATAGTTTATTTTTGGATGTTTTATTGATGCTTTTAATAAATTCATTTAATAATATTATTATTTTCATAATATAAAGAAGGTTAAGGGTGCTGCAGCCGTTTAAATAATTATTACAAAAAAATCAGGACCGAATCAAAAATAGATTTGGTCCTGATTTATCTTAAGTTTACTTTAATGGCTCTTTTCGTATATAGTCCGAATACTGAAGAATTTGCAAGGTGTTATTAATCTTTTTTTGCAATTCTTTTGTGTTCTTGGATTTCTTCATGGTTTTTCGATCATATAACGAAGCAGGGTGCTTAGCACTTGGTGCAGTATACAGTATGTTATTGCTGATAAACGATCCGCCGGGCATATAGTAACGCATCCCAATAAGGTTATTTTCGTATTGAAAAAGATTATGGCCGATCATTTGCCTATCATGCTCAATTCCAAGAAGGTTTAGAAGGGTTGGCATGAGGTCTATTTGACCGCCAAGTCTAGAGTAAGTTTCCCCCATAAAAATATCCGGCGCGGTGAAAAGAACAGGTACAGTAAAGCGGTCATGGAGATTATAGCGATGACCTAGCGTTTCCTTCAACAACTCCTGGTCCTTTTCTGTTACGGGTGCTCCGTGTAATCCTGAATGGTCTCCGTATATTAACAAAATCGAATCCTCATAAATCTCAAGATCCTTTAGTTTTTGGATAAACAATCCGATTTGTTCATCCGTATAGCGTACTGATTGTAAATAGTTTCCGACATATGTCCCATTAAATTCTTCGGGCAAATTAAGATATTCCATTTCAGCTGGCATTTCGAAAGGGGTATGACTTGTAAGGGTGATGATATTTGAATACATTTTTTCCTGTGATTCCAGCTGGTCTGGTAATTGTGACACGACAAAGTTAAATAATATTTCATCGGCTGGGCCGAAGCCAATTAGTTTCTCGTTCGGGATTTCACTGTTTGTATATACATAGTCAAAACCAAGTGCAGGATATAATTTATCACGGCTCCAATAAGTAATATCATCCGCATGATAGGTAGCCGTTCCATAACCATGTTTTTTCAACGTGCGGACTAGTGAGGGGATCTTATTGCCATCAATGACATTTACAGTTGGATCCATGCCCTCTGGATAAAGGGATGTATGCATAAGCCACTCTGCATCCGATGTGTTGCCAGCGCCAATTTGCTGATACACATTATTGAAATAAGCACTATCCTTCAAGAGGTCATTTAGATGCGGCGTTATTTCCTGTCCCTCAATCGTTTGATTAATAGTGAATTCCTGTAAGGATTCTACTTGAATCACAAATACATGACGATCCTTTGCAATGCCATAAGTTCGATGCTCAGTAAAAGGCACATACACATTGCCTTTTAATTTCGCTAACTCCTCATCTGATAAGTGTTCATTTTGAGCAAAGGCTGTGCCAAACCCGCGTTCATACAATTGCACAAATTGGGATTGAATATATCCATGCTTTTTGGCGAAATAGGATACATCCACTAAAGGATAGAAAAAGGCAAGAACGGTAGTAGCGAATCCTAAACAGCTTAATCCGATCGCCCATCTTTTTGCATTTAAGAAATTGTTTCGTCTATTTGATTTTGTAAAATACCAGATTAGCGGAAGAATCAATGCTACATCTAAGAAAAATAAGAAATCATAAGGAGTCCCAAGCAAAGCAACTGTCCCTTTGACAGAGTTTGATTGGTAGATTTGTTTTACATCATAATAGGAAGGGACTGTTGAAAAATATCTTGTGTAGAAAACAACAACGATAAAAAGGACAGATAAGCCAAGATTATAAAGCCAGATCGTTAGCCATTTTCGTTTTTTACTTAAAAGAATGAAGATGGTTAAGCCAAGTGCCCACATTGGAAACTCTATTAACAGAATGTGGAAAATGGATTTGTTATCAAAAATAACAATTTGAAAAGCTGTAATTTTTAAAAAAAGAACAAGCATGATCAAGGTAAATGGATGGCATAGTACATTTTTTACTTCTGCAAGCCGAAACTTATTCATTGGAGAAGGCACCTCTTGACGTATTGATCATCCTAAACTTTACCAAACAAACATCAAGTCTTGCAAACAATATATATGAGATTGTAATTAAATTATGTAGGAGAAGTTCCTTGAAGTTTTTGGAAACTTTTTTTTCTGTCCCTCTGTGACTTAACAATTTATCACCATATAAAATGGAATCTATTCGATAACCAAACCATTATTATTTGTGTGTTAAAGATTTTTTTACTATTTGGTTTAACTTAGAAAAATATAGAAAAAATAATAATTAATGAAAAAGTACTTGTTTTTTTTATGAAATCCTTCTATAGTAATCTGGTAATGACAACTGTCAAGACAGGGGGGAGAACAACATGGCAGAGAAAACAATTTCACAGAGAAAGCTACTAGGCATTGCAGGGCTAGGATGGATGTTCGATGCAATGGATGTCGGTATGCTTTCATTTATTATCGTAGCACTTAAAACTGAATGGGGCTTGACACCAGCTCAAATGGGCTGGATTGGAAGTGTTAATTCAATTGGGATGGCTGTAGGTGCGTTAGTTTTTGGTTTGTGGGCTGACCGTATTGGTAGAAAGAATATTTTTATCATTACTTTGCTCATGTTTTCACTTGCAAGCGGATTTTCAGCATTCACAACAACACTTGCAGCATTTCTAATTTTACGCTTTTTCGTTGGGATGGGGCTTGGAGGAGAATTGCCTGTCGCCTCAACACTCGTTTCGGAAAGTGTATCAGCTAAAGATCGTGGGCGGGTTGTCGTTCTGCTTGAAAGTTTTTGGGCGTTTGGCTGGTTGCTTGCTGCTATTATTTCATATTTTGTTATTCCTTCATTTGGTTGGCAAATCGCACTTATTCTCGGTGCACTTCCTGCCTTTTATGCCATTTACTTGCGTTTAAATCTGCCGGATTCTCCAGCATTTTCACCAAAAAAAGTGGAAAAACGGACGGTTAGACAAAACGTTCGCGATGTCTGGTCTAAAAAATATGCCCGCTCCACCTTGGTGTTATGGACTGTCTGGTTTACAGTCGTTTTTTCATACTATGGCATGTTCCTATGGCTTCCAAGTGTCATGGTCATGAAGGGTTTTAACATGATTCAAAGCTTTGAATATGTTTTGATCATGACACTCGCTCAACTGCCGGGTTACTTTACAGCAGCATGGCTTATTGAACGTGTAGGACGGAAATTTGTGCTTGCTGTCTATTTACTTGGCACAGCCGTTTCAGCTCTTGTTTTCGGCAACGCTGAAACGACAGCCGTTCTTATAACAGCGGGAATTTTATTGTCATTCTTTAACCTAGGAGCGTGGGGTGCATTGTACGCCTATACTCCGGAACAATATCCGGCTGTCATTCGCGGCACTGGCTCTGGAATGGCCGCATCCATCGGCCGGGTGGGAGGAATACTTGGACCGCTGCTTGTGGGTTCACTTGTTGCTGCAGGCTATTCAATTGGCTTCATATTCGGCATATTTTGTGTGAGCATCATTATTGGTGTTATTACCCTTGTTTTTCTTGGCAGGGAAACACGCCAAATTGAATTAACATAATTAATACTAACTAAGAAAAAAAGCCAAAGAGGCGGCATTGTCCGCAACTTGGGCTTTTTTTCTATTTTTTCCAAAAGGGTATAAAGGTAAATGATATAAAAATGAGTAGGTACTATGACATGCATTGGGGACTGAGTATTCGAAAAATATTATACTAAATAGTCCTACTTTTACTTCTAAGAAATATATATAGGGAGAAGGCTTGTATTTCAAAAAGAAGAAAATAGGAGGGTCAGTATGAAGTTTAAAAAGTCTTTGGCACTATTGTTAACTGGAGGTTTAATAGCAGGTATATTAGCTGGCTGTGCTGAAAAAACAGAAACAGGAAGCTCAGGTTCAGGTGAGCAAAAGGATTCGGCCGTTATAAAAATTGCTACACAGACTCCGCTCTCAGGTGGAAGTGCAACGATAGGGGAAGCTATTAAATTAGGTGCACAGCTTAAATTAGACGAAGAAAAGGCCAAATTTAAAGAATTGGGTTTTGAGTTGCAGCTTGTTCCTTATGATGACCAAGCGGATCCAAAAAAAGGCGTGGCCAATGCACAATTAATTGGTTCAGATAAATCGATCCTCGCTGTTGTCGGTCACTTTAACTCAGGTGTGGCGATTCCTTCATCAGAAGTATATGAAAAATATGCGATCCCGATGGTTTCTCCTGCTAACTCAGCAACAGATGTTACGGATAGAGGATTAAAAACTGTCAACCGAATCGTCGCTCGTGATGACTTTCAAGGTCCAGCAGGCGCTGAATTCGCAGTTAACACATTAAATGCAAAGAAAATCTTTGTTGTTCAAGATAAAACAGCATATGGTACTGGTCTAGCAGAAGCTTTCAAGAAAGCAGCGGAAGAAAAAGGTGCTGAAATTCTTGGGTTTGAAGGGATTACAGTCGGAGAAAAAGACTTCAATGGTGTTGTTAACCAAATTCTTTCCAAGAAGCCAGATTTAGTATTCTTCGGAGGAATCTATTCAGAAGCAGGTCTGTTAATTAAACAATCCCGCGAAAAAGGCATCGATGTTCCGTTTTTAGGGGGAGATGGACTGGATTCTTCTACTCTTGTTGAAATTGCTGGAGATGCCGTTAAAAATACGTACATCACTGCTTTAGCAGGGGATTCTACTAAAACTGAAGAAGGTAAAAAATTCATAGAAAAATACAAAGCCACATTTAATAAAAATACGGAATCCTACTCAGTTTACGGTTATGACACAATGGGGCTAGTTTTAAAAGCGATTGAAGATTCGATAAAAGCAAATGACAACAAATTGCCAACACGTGAACAAGTAAGAGATGCCGTTCGCGCCGTGAAGGACTATCAAGGTGTTCTGACAAAAGTTAGCTTTGACGATATAGGAGACAATGATTTTGCTAAAGTATTTATTTATCAATTTGCAGAAGTTAGCTATCCGCCACAAGCTGTAGGTGAAATAAATAAATAAGATTCATTGGCTGAAAGGGGTATAACCCATTCTATTGGGAAAATACCCTTCTTTGTCTAGCCTCCAGCGCCTACCCCCTCGAGGTCACAAGCCAATCCTCCCAGAAAGGTAAAGTACACCTTTCCGTGAGGATCGACTTGTGCTTGTCGGGGGTGACCAAGGCGCTTACGCTTTTCTATTTTCTACATTTGAAAGAGGAGGTAACGTATGCTGACTGAATTATTGCAAACAATCCCTCAAGTTTTAATTGACGGTCTGACCTTAGGAGCTGTGTATGCTGTAATTGCTTTAGGGTACACGATGGTTTATGGGATATTAGAATTAATCAATTTTGCTCACGGTGAGATCTTTATGACAGGTGCTTTTATCGGTACAGCGATTCTCATCGTTTTGACAGGAATAGGGTGGGTTTCAGCGGTGCCTGCAATTGTTATGCTGATTACGGTACTTTTATTAACAGCTATCCTAACTGGCTTTATAGGGATGGGGATTGAACGAGTAGCGTATCGACCGTTACGAAAAGCACCTAGATTAATCCCCCTTATCACTGCAATTGGTATTTCGTTTTTATTACAAGATATTGTGAGATTCATAGCTGAATTGAAAAAAGGAAACTTTATCGTAACGGGACCAAGTCTTTTTACAAATCAAATTTCAATTAAAGCTTCTTCCATTAGCTCTATTTTTAACGATGCATCTATTAAAACATCATTTGTTATTGTGCTTGTAACGGCCATAATTATGATGATTGGTCTTGACTTCTTTGTTAATCGAACAAAATGGGGAATGGCTATGAGGGCTGTAGCTCAAGATCGTGAAACTGCTTCCTTAATGTCAGTCAATGTGAATAAGGTCATTTCAATCACCTTTTTTGTTGGGTCTGCTCTAGGTGGAGCAACGGGGGTACTATTTGCCGTACAATACGGAACAATCGATCCGTATATTGGGTTTATTCTAGGGTTAAAGGCATTTACAGCAGCAGTATTAGGCGGCATCGGAAATATTCGTGGTGCTATGCTAGGGGGGCTGTTGCTCGGAGTAATGGAAATGTTTGCATCTGCCAATTTAACACTATTAACCGGTGGATTATTCGGTGCCGAATACAAAGATGTCTTTGCCTTTGCCATCTTGATCATCGTGTTACTTTTTAAGCCGGAGGGTCTACTTGGCAAACCGGTCGCTGAGAAAGTGTAGGTGGGAAGAATGAAAACTCTATGGGATAAATATAAACAAAACAAAATGGCACATGGAATTTTTCTTTTAATTTACATCGGAGTTTCTTCATTAAGTTTATTTATGGCACAAAGGTCAGTTACTGCATTCCTGCTATTATTATCTTCCTTGTTATTGCTATATTTTACAAATTTCAAAAATCTGACGAAATGGCTGATTGCGGGAATTGTTCTTGTGTTTCTACTCCCGTTCACAGCAAGTCAAGGAGATGCCTATCAATCCTATATGGAAGTTGCTACACTTGTTGGAATCTATATAGCAATGGCTCTCGGATTAAATATTGTCGTTGGAATGGCTGGTCTTCTTGACTTGGGATTTGTCGCCTTCTTTGCTGTTGGAGCATACACATATGGGATTTTTGCTACAGCCCAAGCTTCGAATTTTATGCCGTTTGGTACGTTTCCACTTTCAGGAGAAAGCTTTTGGATCTTTATTATTTTGGGCTGTTTAGTTGCAGCGTTGTTTGGAATTTTACTCGGAATTCCGGTTCTTCGGGTAAAAGGGGATTATTTAGCAATCGTTACATTAGGGTTTGGCGAGATTATTAGAATTATTTTTAATAACCTTGACCGCCCGCTTAATATTACAAACGGTGCAATGGGAATTCCTTCTGTTACCCCGCCTCGATTGTTTGGAATAGATTTTCTTTTTCCAAGTCAATTTTATTACATTGTACTCGTACTCCTGTTATTTACCATTTTTACGGTCCGTCGTTTCGAGCATTCAAAAATTGGCCGTTCATGGAAAGCGGTCAGAGAAAATGAAATTGCTGCTCAAGCGATGGGTGTTCCTTTAGTGCGGACAAAACTAATGGCTTTTGCAATCGGTGCCTCCTTCTCAGGGATGATGGGTGTCGTATTTGCTGCAAAACAAGCCTTTGTCGATCCTACAAGCTTTACTCTTCTCGAGTCGATTACGATTTTAGTTATGGTACTCTTAGGCGGGATGGGCAGTGTCCCAGGTGTTATTCTAGGTGCGGCTGTGATGACGATTCTGAACCTTCAAGTATTAACTGAAATAACAAATTGGTTGAATCAGTTAAGCTTGTCAGGGGCAATTTCAATCCCAGATGCCCTTTCACCGGCTAAAATGCAAAGATTAATATTTGGTTTGCTATTAATCTTGTTTGCTTTATATAGGCCAAAGGGACTTTTGCCGGCAAAAAATCGTGTCTATGATGAAAAGGTTTTACAAGAGGGAAGCAGTCAAGCTGCTTTAGGAATTTTACCTGAAAATGAGAAGCTCAATGCGAAGGAGGTGTAGATGCATGTCTATTTTAGAGGTCCAAAATTTAACAAAGCAATTTGGCGGCCTTACTGCTAATCAAGATGTATCGATGAAGGTGGAAAAAAGCTCAATTACAGCGGTGATTGGACCGAACGGGGCAGGAAAAACAACATTTTTTAATATGATTACAGGTGTGTACCAGCCAACATCCGGCAGTATTTTGCTTGAAAATGAAAAAATAAACGGTTTAAAACCGGATGAGGTATCAAAAAAAGGAATATCAAGAACCTTTCAAAATATCCGTTTGTTTAATGAAATGTCAGTTCTCGAAAATGTTCTTGTAGGCATGCATACACATTTAAAAGCAGGACTTATGGGGATTTTATTCAATCTTCCAGCCATTCGCAAAGAAGAAAGAGCATCTGAAATAAAAGCGTATCAATTATTGGAATATGTAGGACTTGCTCCCCTTTTAAATGAGAAAGCAAGCAATCTAAGCTATGGTGCTCAAAGAAGGCTAGAAATTGCAAGAGCTCTTGCTGCGGATCCAAAGGTCTTATTACTAGATGAGCCTGCTGCAGGTATGAATCCAAAAGAAACAAACGAACTTACTCAGCTTATCAAAAGAATGAGAGAAGAATTCAATCTGACTATTATTTTAATTGAGCATGATATGAAGCTGGTCATGAAGATTTCTGAACATATCGTTGTACTGGACCATGGCGAAAAAATTGCAGAAGGAAAGCCTGAAGACATTCGAAACAATCCTAAGGTTATCGAAGCATACTTAGGAACTGGGGCTGTTCAGGTTGGATAGGGGGATAAAACATGCTTCAAATAAAAAATGTTGAAACCTACTATGGCGGGATACAGGCCTTAAAAGGGATAGATGTTGCAGTGGATAAAGGTGAAATTGTTACTCTTATCGGCAGTAATGGAGCAGGAAAATCAACCACTTTAAAATCCATTAGCGGCCTAGCGAAAGTAACGAATGGTAACATTGTCTATAACGGATCAGAAATATCAAATAAGCCTGCCCATGAAACGACTTTGTTGGGGATTGCACATGTGCCAGAAGGCCGAAAGATTTTTCCAAAACTGTCGGTCAAGGAAAACTTATTAATGGGAGCCTTTTCTGTAAAAAATAAGAGTGTAATTGATCAAAGAATGGAAAGGGTTTTTCAATATTTTCCTAAGTTGAAAGATCGTTTTGAGCAAAAGGGCGGTACGATGAGCGGAGGGGAACAGCAAATGCTTGCCATCGGACGAGCCCTTATGATGGAACCTGATTTATTAATGCTAGACGAGCCTTCAATGGGGCTTGCGCCAATCATTGTGGAACAAATTTTTGAAATCATCAAAGAACTAAATCAAGAAGGCATAACCATCTTACTGGTTGAACAAAATGCTTATCAAGCTCTGCAAATTGCCCATAGAGGTTATGTGATTCAAACAGGAGAAATTAAACTTCAAGGAGACGGCAATGAGTTGCTTAAGAATGAAGAAGTCCGTGAAGCATATTTAGCATAAGATAGCCTAAATCTCATATTAATCTAACGCTTAGATACTTTCTATCCAAGCGTTTTTTTGTTGTTCTGAAAACTATTGAGAGGTATTATTCCATATTGGTTTTTATTTTAGAAAAAAAATGATACTATCACTAGGTATGAGTAAGGAACAAAGCTAGCTATAAGTTTAAGAAAATGGAGGATTTTATGGAATCCTGGATTCAAGATTTAATAGAGCAATTTGGGTATTGGGGAGTATTTTTACTAATTGCCGTTGAAAATATTTTTCCTCCCATTCCTTCAGAAGTTATTCTTACCTTTGGGGGATATTTGACAAATAGCATGAATCTAAGTGTCACAGGTGTTATTATCTCAGCAACATTAGGCTCTGTCATGGGAGCTGTTATATTGTATGGTCTTGGTTTATTAATGGATGTAAAGAGATTAGAAAGAATCATTGATCGGTATGGACGTTTTTTGCGTTTGACAAAAGATGATATTTATCGTGCAGATGCTTGGTTTGATAAATATGGAATTTTGACTGTCCTGTTTTGTCGATTAATTCCTCTTATTAGGAGTTTAATTTCTATCCCAGCTGGAATGTCCAATATGAACTTTTGGTTATTTTTACTTTTTACAACTATAGGAACACTCATTTGGAATACAGTTTTAGTTAATTTAGGAGCCGCGGTTGGATCTAATTGGGAGTATATTGTAGAAATTATGGATAAGTTCTCGACTGTCGTTTATACACTAATCGTTATATTATTTGTCTTGGTTATTGTTTGGTATATTAAAAAGCGAAAAGAGAGAAAACCTAATAGCTAATTTATAGAAAAAGTTGAGTAACTGCCTAAGTTGGATTAGGAGGGCGGTTGCTCTTTTTCATTTGGATGGGAGTTTCAATTTAATTAATAAATTGATAGCGACAATTATTAAAAATAGAGCATTTTCTTAATGTAATTTGAATCAGGGTATACAATGTATTAGGATAGAAAATAATACCACAAAATAATACAATAAAATTATAGAATTAAAAGTTTTTCTGAGAGGACAGATTTTCATTGGAAACTAAAAAAGCATTGCCTATTTTATTTTTAGTTATGTTTCTAGTAATGGTAGGCTTCGGAATTATTATCCCTGTCATCCCTTTTTATGCAGAAGAAATCGGGGCAAGTCCAGCCCAGCTAGGCTGGTTAATGGCTGTGTATTCCTTAATGCAGCTGCTTTTTGCGCCAGTGTGGGGGAGAATATCAGATCGAATTGGGCGGAAACCAGTCATTGCAATCGGGATCGCCGGATTGTCGCTTTCGTTTTTTTTAACGGCATTTTCAAGTCAGCTTTGGATGCTGTTTGCTGCAAGAATTATAGGAGGAATGTTATCTTCTGCTAATATGCCAACAGTTATGGCATATGTTGCTGATATAACGTCAGAGGAGAATCGCGGGAAGGGCATGGGGATTATAGGTGCCGCTACGGGTTTAGGCTTTATTTTCGGACCGGCTATCGGCGGTATGTTCTCAAAAATAAGCTTAACGATGCCCTTCTACATAGCAGGTACAACATCGGCATTAACGCTTATCCTCGTTTTATTCATATTAAAAGAGTCTTTAACCGAGGAATCCAAACTTAATCAAACACAGAAAAAAGCTTCGATATGGAGTGCATTCAAAGGCTCGGTATCCATTTTATTTATGCTCCAGCTATTTATTTCCTTATCGCTCTCTGGCTTGGAAGCAACATTTGCTTATTTCGCTGCGAAAAAGGCTGGATTAGGAACCGTACAATTAGGTTATATCTTTATGATTATGGGACTTGCAAGTGCCGTTGTTCAAGGAGGGCTCATAGGGCGATTAACGAAGAAGTTTGGTGAGGGAACTGTTATTCAAGGCGGAATTATCGTTTCAGCCATTGGGTTCGCCTGTATTTTGCTCGTTGATAGCTTTGCAACTGCTGCTCTGTTTTTAACGATTTTTGGGGTTGGAAATGGTGTAATTCGTCCTACTGTATCAGCTTTAATTACGAAAAGGTCGATGGCAGGTCATGGAAGCTCAACAGGACTGCTATCTTCCTTTGATTCGCTTGGCAGAATTATTGGCCCACCATTAGGAGGCTGGCTATTCTCGATCCAAGCAGGACTTCCATACATATCTGGGGCTGTTTTATCACTCATAGCCTTTGTTTTATATAGAATATATGCAATAAAATCTAGTAAAACAATTTTTTATAAGCCCGAGCTAAATAGAAAATAGAGCAATGTGAACATAATAATAAATCCCGAATCTCTATAAAGACTCGGGATTTTTGCTTTATTTTATTATTTAGTTGCACCTTCAACGTTTGGTCGGTTGTTTTCATCAATGAAACAGACGGCAATTGTACCAACAAGGAGCAAAGCACCAGCGAAATAGAATCCTGTGTTTAAGCTTCCTGTAACGTCTGTAAGGAATCCGGTAATGTAAGGTGCTAGGATAGAACCACACATACCGATAAAGTTATAAACACCAAATGATGTACTATAAGCATTTTTTGGCGCATTATCAGCGATAACCGCAACTAAAACAGGGTTTGTACTGATTTTACCGAAAATACCATATCCAATTAAAGCGGCATATAATACTGCCATACTATCGAAGAAAACAATGGATACTAGTGCAATGATGGATAATGGCATCATGACTAAAAGAACAGGCTTACGTTTACCCATTTTGTCTGCAATCCAGCTGAATAAAATGGAGCCTGGAATCGCAGCCCAAGGAACAAGGGATGATACGAATGCAACACTTCCGCCGGTAATGCCGCGCTCCTGCTCTAAGTAGAAAGGAATCCAAGTAATAACTACGAAGAATGCATAGATGGCACTGAAAATCGTGATATAAGCTGCAATTAAATTTCGATTCTTAAATAACTCTCCAATTTTAAGCTTTTCGCCATTATTTTCTGCAGCTTTCTCTGCTTTCGATTTTGGCTTTTCTTTTATTACCCACCACATAGCTAATCCGATTAGAACGACAGGAATAGCGATGATGAAGAATGGTGATCTCCAGCTCATTCCAAACTCATGAACAGAATAACTTGAAATATAGTAACCAATAGAGGTACCGAAAGCCATTCCGCTGTTAATGATCGCGCTACCTAATGTAATACGGTGTGGAGGTATCGCTTCAGATGATAGACCGTAAGATGGACCATAGAAGAAGCCTTGGAAAATACCTACCATTATCCAAGATGTCATAAATAGGAAGAATGTTGGCATCATACCAGTTACTGCGGCAAAAACACCGAATAGAATAACCCCTGGTACAAGCACTCGCTTTTTCCCGATTTTATCCCCTAGAATACCTGAAGGAATGTTAAGTCCTGCATATCCTAAGAAGAAAATACTCATAATTAAACCAAGCTGTGAATTACTTAAACCAAACTCACTTTGAATGTCGCCCATGATCGGGTTCAGAATTGTACGAGTAGCATATAGTGCGACCCAACCTAAAAAGAATACGGTTACAATTTTGACCCAATATGGGATTCCGCCTTTTCCAGCGGGCTCATTTTGCTCCAAAACCTTTGCCATTTTGTCTTCCTCCCATTTGATTATTTTTATATGCTGGCAGTAAGGAAAGGTATTAATAACTACAATCTCACTATAAGTCATCTTGCGTTGCAGACGAATAAAAAAGGTAAGGTTAACATTACAAAAAGATTAAATTCAAAAAAAATACCCATATTGCATCTAGCAATACGGGTAACAAAAACATTAAATTTTCGGTATGCTTCTGAGCATATATCCAAGACCGGGATACGTTACAATATATTCTTCTTTACTGTGCAAAAGATCTTTGATCTTTCGGCGTATTCTTGCGATACTGACACGCAAATATTCTACATCATCTCGGTATTGCGGACCCCAAACTTCTGATAATAAGGTTTCATGCTGGACAACTTTATCTAAATTAAGCGCTAATATTTCCATAACTGAATACTCAGTTTGAGTAAGCTTAAACTCTTCATTATTAATCCAGCATCGCTTGCTGCCAAGATCGAGTGCTAAATCTCCCGTTCGAATAATCGGAGTTTTTGCCAATCCAGGCTCAGCATAGCTTGATTGACTTCTTCTCAAAACAGCATTAACCCTGGCAAAAAGCTCATCTAATGAGAAAGGCTTTGTTAAGTAGTCATCTGCACCAACATTCAAACCGTGCACTTTATCATGTGGATTGCTTCTAGCTGTCAGCATAATGACAGGAACATCCGAGAACTTGCGAAGTTTTTCAAGCACATCGAAGCCATCCTGTCCAGGCATCATAATATCAAGCAGTATTAAATCAGGTGAAATAAGGTCGAATCTTTCAAATAACTCTTCACCTGAATTGACCGTTGTTACTTCATAACCAATGGATTTTAAGTTGGCAGAAACAAATCGCAATATTTTTGGTTCGTCATCTACAATACAAATCTTTTGGCCCTTCAATTCATTCTCCTCCTCTCATGATCGGGAAATATAGAATAAAGGTACTTCCTTTATTAAGCTCACTCTTCACCTCAATTTTTCCATCATGAGCTTCCATAATCCCTAAACAGATGGAAAGACCTAAGCCCGTACCGCCTGTTCTTCGTGTTGCTGTAACATCTACTTGATAGAAGCGATTGAAAATCTTTGTTAAATGATCCTCTGATATACCGATCCCATTATCAGAAACCGTAATTTTAATATAATTATTTTCAATCTCTAGCGTAATATCGATTTTCTTTTCAATGGAATCGTTGTAACGAAGGGCGTTCGTAAATAAATTGACTAGTACTTGCTGAACGCGTATTTTATCTGCGTAGAAGGTGAAGCCGTCCCGCAGTTTGTTATTAAACTTCAAACTAGCCTCTGCTTTAAGTGATAAAGGTATTTGTTCTATCGATTGTTCAATAACATGGTCCGCACGAATCATGTTTCGTTCCACATACATAGTTCCTGATTCAATCTTAGAGATATCCATCCAGTCATTAACTAAATGTAAGATCCGTTCAATATCCTCGTGAACGCCTTCTAAAAGCTCCTGCTGGAATTCAGGCTCCCATTCAACCTCAGAACGAAGAAGCGTTTCTACACTGCCTTTAATATTTGTTATCGGTGTTTTAAATTCATGAGAAGTCAGCGAGATTAAATTGTTTTTTAATGTATCAATTTCCTCTTCCTCTGTAATATCTCGTAAAACTAAGCCTTCACCGATAATGTTTTCATCTAGCATAACAGAGAATTTATGAAGCAAATAATATTTTGGCTTCTTTGATTTATTCTTTTCCTCTAATTTAAGTTCTCCTCTTTCGTTCGCGAAGAATGCGGACAAATCTTCTTTATCCACATCAAAAAGAGTAATAAAGCGTTTATATACATCATCTATGCTTACTAATCCGTTACGGTACTCAAACTCATACTCAATTTCATCGTCAACGTCTTCATTATTTGCCACAACGTTCAAGAAAAATTCATTTACATACTCCACTTCTTTTTGATTATTCAATAGCATTAATCCTTCTGACATACTTTCCAAGACAGCCTCAAGTATCGCATGCTTATTGCGAATTTGTTCAAATAAAAACTTGTTTTGCAGCATAACGGATAATGAACTGGCAAACGTATGAAGGAATTCTTGATCACTGGCCTTAATTGATTTATCGCTGGTCATGTCGACAATTAGATATCCTTTATTTTTTTGTTCTATTTGTATTGGCTCCAAATACTGCTGATCTCCAATCATATTTTCACTGAGATACTGCAGTAAATTTTGGTTTGTACGAATGGAATTGTTTGTAACAGCTAAATCTAGAAAGAATATATGAATAGAATAGTCCATAAACGCTTCAATTTCTTTCAAACAGTGCTGAATAAAATGGGCCAAGTCCTTATTAGAAGAAACGGAGGTAATCAATTTATTTACTGCTTTTAATTCTGAGTTTTTATGCTCTAGGACAGCCGTCCTTTCCTGCACTCTGCCTTCAAGCTCTTTATTTAGTTCCATTAAGCCTTTTTTATTTCTTTCTACCTCTTGAATCATGTTATTAAAATAATAAAACAACTCTTCCATTTCCTTGGGTCCCTTAATCTTCTTTGTTATTCGATGCTTCTTATTGATGCCAATCGTGTAATCTTTAATGTAATTCAGCAATTGATGAATCGTTCGTTCCAGCCGATTTGTTAAGAGCAGGCTGACGCCAATCATCAGAATGACTGTAATAAGCAGAAAGACTACTATCATCATAATGGCATTTTTATACGTTTTCATAATCGCATCAGTCGGTTTTTCTATCCAAACAGTCCAATTAAGAGGGGGGATCTTCACATACGTAATGTAAAATTCCTCCTGCTGATTTTCAATATTAAAAAAACTGCTGCCCTCATCATTACGCTGTTCTTCGATATACTGTGTAACCTCTGACCCTGAAAAATTGACGAGCTCTCTTCTCGTATCAATGGTTGGATGAACAATCACATTTTTATCCTGGTCAATCACAACAGCTTGGCCGCCTTCTCCAAAGGTGCGTTTTTTTATATGTTCACCTAATGCGTTCAAATCTAATGCTCCAAGCACATAGCCGATCATGTCTCCGTTGTCATTCTTGATCGGAGAAACGATCGTCACTAATAGAGTGTCTGTTCCGCCCCGGCCATGGAAGACGGGAGAGATGACAGCGTCCTTCGTTTTTAATAATTCCTTATAGTAGGATCGGTCACTGAAGTTATGATTCTCTCTCTCTACTCCATCTGTGAATACTTCGGGATAGAAAACGATGGACTGTCCCTTAATATTTCCAACATACATATTAACGAATCCAGGATAGTTTTCTTTTATATTTTTAAGCTGGATTTGAATACCTTCCACATCTTGATTCATAAACTTTTCTTGGATAGTAAGTGACTCTGTTTGAATGGCTCTTTTATGTTCTAATACATAGTTTCGAATATAATCAGATAAATAATTAGTCGTTTGTGCCTGACTTTTTTGATTTTCATTAATTAATGAATACAACTGATAAACCTGGAATACTCCAAGTAACGCAATCGAGAAAAAAGTTATAGTTAAGAAGGAAGAAATAAGTTCTTTTTTAAAGGAACGGGGTTTTTTCATGGTTTCTTTCCTTTCGAAAGAGGTTAGTAAAAATGGTATCTGCCCATGCTTTATAATAAGCATAAACAGACACCATGTTAATACACTTTGAACGGCTTCGCAATGAATATGAATACTGACCAGAAGCTTGCCGCTTTTTACGGTTCCAATAAAAAACAAATGATTTCCCATAAGGATGTTCATACGGTTATAAAAAATTCTTTTGTATAGCTCCAACCTTATTGTTTACAAGGAATAGAGGAATATTCTTTTCATATTCCTCCATTCAAATAAATTTGTTCTTTGATTATATTAGACAAGGCCTAATTTAATTGCGTATGCTTCAAGTGCTTTTTCGAAACATTCTTTTGGAGCACGCACTGTTCCGGCACCAACTTGTCCTACACCGGCATTTTTATGAGCGATACCTGTGTTAATTACTGGTTCAATGCCAGTTTCTACGACTTTACGTGCATCAATTCCAAGACATGCTCCTTGGAAATCCCATGTCGGGATCGTGAAGTTGCTGTTTTGATCAATACAGATTTCCATCATTTCATTACTTGTGGTAAGGGCATCATTAAAACCACCTGCTCCAACGAAACGAGTTACACCAGGAGCGGCGATCATAGCCATACCACCTACACCGAATGTTTCGGTGATGGCACTATCACCAATATCTGGGTTAGCATCATCTTGTGAGTATCCAGTAAAGAACAGACCTTGAGGAGTGTTAACAGGAGCTGTAAACCACTCATCACCCATACCGCTAATACGAATACCGAAGTCTTTACCATTCCGGCACATAGCTGTAACAACTGTACCTTCCTGGATTTGTCTAGCTCCATCCATGACAGCTTTGCTAGTTGCCATAGCAATATTTAGGAAGAATTGATCAGTATCAGCTAAGAACTTAATTACATCTTTCAGATCCTTACCCTCTATATCTAATTGTACAATATATGGGCTGATTTCTTTAAGGAAAATAAGGGACGCAGCAATATTACGCTGGTGGAATTCATCACCCATTGTAATGGCTTTTGCAATCATAACGTTCAGATTTAAACCATCTTCTGTAAGCTTTAATGCTCTAGAAATAGTCGGTCCTAACACATTTTGCATCCATTTTAAACGATTGATCACTTCATCAGAATAAGCACCGAAACGAAGAACTTTACCAATACCTTCGTTCATGATACAGTATGCTTCGTTTCCATCTAAACGGTTTTCCACAACAAAGACAGGCATGTTTGCAGAAGTAATACCGCCCATTGGACCTACAGCGTTTACATGATGGCAAGGAATAAATGTAACTTCCCCATTAGCAAGCATTTGGATAGCTTCTTCGTCAGAACTAGCCCAGCCTTCAAATAAAGCAGCACCAATACAAGATCCTTGCATTGGACCAGTCATATCATCCCATTTAATTGGCGGTCCAGCATGAAGAAGGACTTTGCCTTCATTTAATTCTTTAATTTTTTCCTTTGCGGGGACTACATCAACTAGAAAAGGAGCTGCTCCAGAGATTTTTTCTATTACGGCTTTGTTTGCTTCGTCCATTGAATTGTGTTGGGTGTTTAACTGAGCAAGAATTTTTCTCATTTTTTCATTTCCGCCTGCAATTGGTCTCCAGTCATATTGAACGACAGAAGCGCCATTTGCAACTAATGCATCAGTAAAGCTCTTTAATCCAACATTGATGATGGTTGGCTTATTATTTACGAGCTTGGAAATTTGTTCTGAAGTTGTTAAATCAAAATCCTTTGCTGAGGATGCTGATTCTTCATGCGCTTTTTTCACATCATTTACTTCAAGGCCAACAATACTTAAAGCCGTACGGACTGCTTCATTATTATTATCCTTAACAATAATTCCAGCATCTGCAAGACGCATTTTGTGGCCGTTATAATCCTGTGGATCGTTTAATGTTCCGCAAACGGATGCAACTACATACAGGTTGCGGCCATTTTCTTTCGCATGTGCCACTGCCTTTTGAATAGAAGGAAGCAATGCAGTAGCCATATCCTCATGAGAACCGTAGCCAAGTACGAAATCAAGCAGGATAACAGCTGTCTTCTCATCTTGTGCAGCTTTTTCAATAAATTTAGCACGTGTTTCAGGGTCAATCATTGGATGCGGTTTACCTTGTGTATATTTGTCATCACCAAGGTCAACTACTTCGTGGCCATCTTGTCTTAAAACATAACCCTCTTCATTCTTGATTTCAGTGCCAAGTCCAAGTGCATCTGAAATTAAAACGGCTGCCTCAGAAGCCATTGTTCCGCCTGAGAAAAGTCCTTTAATTGAAGTTTGTGCAGGTGTTAATGAAACATCAGCCACTTTATAGTCGCCAGCATTATATTCTTCTTTAATTGGATTTCCTCTTACAAGGTCAACAGCAATTTTTGCAGTTTCTGCAAGTGTATAAGCTTGATAAACATTGCCTTCATGCTTTGTTGGCTTTTCTCCAATGAAAATCGTTACAACTGGCTTAGATAAGCTGTGCAGCAATTCAACTACCTTGTTGCGTACTTCTTTTGCTGGCGGCTTAGAAATAACAACAATAATGTCTGTTTGCTTATGACTTTCTAATGCTTTAATTCCATCCATCATCGTAATGGCACCAATTGAATCTTTAAGGTCGCGTCCGCCTGTTCCGATTGCATGGCTAACACCTTCACCAAGACGATCGATAATTGTAGATACCTCTTGAATACCTGTTCCAGATGCACCAACAATTCCAATTCGCCCTTTGCTTACAACGTTAGCAAATGCTAGTGGAATCCCGTCTAAAATACCTGTTCCACAGTCAGGACCCATAACAATAAGTCCCTTGTCATGCGCCTTTTGCTTAAGTCTAACCTCTTCCTCCACAGGAACGTTATCACTGAATAGGAATACGTGAAGACCTGAATCTAATGCCTTGTCAGCTTCTTCCGCCGCATACTGACCAGGTACAGAAATAAGTGCCAGATTAGCATCAGGGGCTGACTTAAGGGCTTTATCCCAAGTACGAACCGTTTCAAACTGCTGGCTTTTTCCGCTGATTGCTTGATTTTTTAAGTATTCTTCTACCTTTTCAAGAACTTCAGCAACTTTGCTTTCATCATCTGTATCAACAACAACGGCCATATCGTTTGATTCAGCAGCGCCTAATTCATCTGTATACAAGCCTGCATCCTTAAAAATATCTTTGTTAGAAGGGGTTGCCATCATGATTTGAACTTTGTTAACTCCCTCTGTTGTTGCCACAGCATTCGTGAGCAGCATTAAGTTAATAGAATCTTGATACGAATTCTTTTGAATAATTGTGTGAAGCACTCGTAATCACCTCTATATGATTTTTGTTGGCCAGACTTGAGAATTCTTTTTGACTATCCCAACTAAGCCAATCCTATCTCTTCTAATTTATCGTAGCCTAACAACCATTACATTCGAATAAAATAGTAAGCGATTACATTAAAAAAACATAAAAATCTCATTTTAGGCGGGTTTTCTTTGAATGGCGTAAGAAAAACTATCTAAGTATTTTTGATTTCGTTTTTTTATTTGCCAAAACTCCACAAATTGCTTTCCTATTAGTATTCATTGAGTAAAAGCATACAACGTAATTGTTCCGAAATAGACCAGAATATGTATTTTTTTAGAGGGACAAGGTGTGAAAAATAACGGAGAATGATCAGATGAGGTAAAATTGTGCAGTATTTTTGTTGTTTAATCCTTGGCATTACGACCGATATAAGAAATGACCAAAAATAGAAAATATTAGAGGGGAAAAAGTATGAAACTAAATCTTAGAACTAAGCTCGTAGCCATTACCTCTGTATTGTTAGCCCTCCCAATATTGGTTATTGGAATCGTTAGTTATACTTCTGCAAAGGATAGCTTGGACGAGTTAGGGGCAACCGGATTGAAAAACAACGTCAAGATGGCTATTCAAATGATTGATGTATTGAATATGGAGGTAGAGAAAGGAAGTCTGTCTCTTGAGGAAGCTCAGGAACAGGCAAAGCTTAAATTACTCGGGGAATTGAATGCAGAGGGTAAGCGCTCCATCGATACAGAGGTGGATATGGGGGAATATGGCTATTTCTTCGTGCTGGATAAACAGGGGCTAGCCATTGCTCATCCTATGAAAGAAGGAGAAAACCTTTATAATTCTCAGACGCCAGATGGTACATATTCCACTCAGGAGCTCATTAAAAAGGCTGAAAGCGGCGGGGGATTCGTTACATTTGACTTTGCCGTTCCCGGAAATGAAAAAAGCATAGAACCAAAAATTAGTTATGCAGAGATTGATCCTAATTGGGGGTGGGTAGTGATAGCAGGCTCCTACTTGATGGACTTTAATAGTGGAGCAAACCACCTCTTATCAGTGCTCTTAATTGTCCTAGGTTGTTCCCTCTTAATTGGAGGCACTCTGATTATCTGGTTTTCAGGGCATCTCTCTAAACCAATTAAATTAGTTACGGAGCAAATTGCTAAAGTAGCAGAAGGCGATTTGAGCTCCGAGCAGCTAATGGTAAAAAACAAGGATGAAATTGGGCAGTTAGCTAACTACTTTAATCAGATGACGGCCAATTTAAAAGAGATTATCAAGGATGTCTCAAATACATCTTTACAAGTGGCTGCAACATCGGAAGAACTATCAGCAAGCAGTGAACAAATGAGTCAATCCGTTGAACAGGTAGCCGTTTCTATTCAGGAATTAGCGATAGGCGCGGATACTCAAAAAGAGAAAACATTGGAATCGAATCAAGTCGTTTCAACCATTTCTAATAAAATTGCCCACATTGCAGAAAATGTAGAGATTGTTCATGGGATGTCGCAGCAGACTACTTCTGTAGCGGAAAATGGAAATGATGTCATTAAAAGAACCATTAATCAAATGAGACAAATTCAAAGCCAAACAGACTCTACAGCAAATCGAATGAATGCTTTAGAAGAAAAATCAAACGAAATTGACAAGATAGTTTCGATGATTACGAGTGTTGCCGAGCAGACAAACTTACTTGCACTGAATGCGGCTATTGAAGCTGCAAGAGCGGGTGAACACGGAAAGGGATTTGCCGTAGTTGCTGATGAAGTTCGTAAATTAGCTGAGCAATCAAGGGAAGCAGCAAAGCTTGTCAATCAACTCATTATGGGTGTTCAAGAAGATATTAATCAATCCGTATTAGCGATGAACGAAGGCAAGCTTTCAGTAGATGGAGGAATCGAACTAGTCAATCATGCCGGTGATTTCTTCCAAAAGATCGTTGAGGATATTAAACAAGTATCCTCTCAAATGAATAAGGTATCGATAGCAGTCCATGAAATTTCTTCAGGTGCTGAATCGATGGTATTAAAAATAGAGGAAACAACCAATATTGCTGAAGAATCCGCTAATCATTCACAAAATATTGCAGCGATCGCGGTAGAACAAAATGCTTCAATGGAAGAAATCGCATCAGTCTCCGATGAGCTGGCAAAAATGGCAGAAAAGCTTCAGGATTCGATCAGAACTTTTACAATTTAAACAGATTTAAAAAACATGTAAGCCGCTCCGGGATTTCCCTCGAAGCGGCTTATAACATTTAACCCAGAAACTACCTATGCTATTTGGCCGAAATTATTGATTATCTCTTGCACGGTTAAGTAATTGTATGTCAATATCTATATAGCGAAGAATATCGTAAAAAGGTATTCAAGGAGATGAGAGTTTGAATAATAAAGCTGTAATTTTAGGATGTAATTATTATATAGGTTTAAGTACAATTCGTTGTTTAGGGATTCATGGCATATATACAGTTGCTGTTGATTATTCAGAAGAGGACCGATATGGCTCTGAATCTAAATATTGCTCTGAAAGGCTAATTGCCCCGTATTATAAAGAAGACCCAAAAGGGTTTATTAATTATTTAATAGATTATGCGAAAAAGCAGAGTGTAAAGCCTGTTTTAATTCCTTGTCATGATTCATATGTAGAAATCGTTGATGAGCATTTAGATGAGATAAGAGAGCACTATCTTATTCCTCAGACCGAAAAGGGCCTTTACACGAAAGTTATGAATAAAGAAGCTTTGCATGCTTTAGCTGTGGAAAAAGGAATGGCTGTCCCAGAAACGGTTAGAATAGATGAAGAAAACTTTATTGAAAAAGTGGAAACAACGCTTAAATATCCGTGTATCGTAAAGCCGACAGATTCACCGGCCTTTGTTGCGCATTTTAGAAGAAAGTTGTTTAAAGTTTCTAATCGGGAAGAATTATTAGCTGCTCTTGAAAAGTCGAAGAATGCCAATTTAGAAGTTATCGTACAAAGAATTATTCCTGGCTTTGATGATCATATGTACACATTTGATGCGTATTTAAACCAGGATGCAAAGGTTACTCATTGGGTGACATGTCAAAAGCATCGCCAATTCCCAATTAATTTCGGTGCATCCGTGTATACAGAGCAGAAATATGTTCAAGAGCTGTACGATATTGGGGCTCCATTTTTAGAGTCCATCGGGTTTAAGGGATTTGCGGAAATTGAGTTTAAAAAGGACGCTGAGACAGGTAAGTACTATTTAATTGAAATCAATGCCCGCATTACAAATCTAAACAATCTATTATACGAGGTTGGGGTGAATTTCCCTTATATTACTTATCGAGAACTAACAGGATCCCCGCTTGAACCATATGCAGTAAAAGAAGATAAACACCGTGTGTTTTGGTATGCCTATGAAGATTTATTGGCCATCCGCGGCTATATTAAAACTGGGCAGCTAACAAGAAAACAAGTGCTGCAATCACTGATGAAACGAAAGTCCTATGCTATTTGGGATTGGAAGGATCCAAAGCCTGGACTTGTTAACTTTAAAAAACTCGCAGGAAAGATATTGAAGAAAAATTAAGTAAATACTTATTCCACAACGATTGTTTGCTGATGCAGAAAAGAGGTAAAAACGATGAAGCTTGAAACACTTCTTCAATCAATACAAGTTAAAGATGTTATGAATGAACAAGATTTAAATATATACGGCGTTTCATATCATTCCCAAAAGGTTACGAATGGACACCTTTTTGTTTGTGTGCGAGGATATAAAACGGACGGGCATAAATATTTGGCACAAGCTGCAGAAAACGGAGCTGTCGCAGCGGTTGTAGAGGAATTCCAAGAAGGAATCGATATTCCTCAATATTTAGTAGAAGACAGCCGGATTTCTTTAGCCCGATTAGGTGCTCACTTTTATCATCATCCGTCTAAAAAGCTGAATATGATTGGAATTACCGCGACAAATGGAAAAACAACCACTTCTTATATGACGAATGCCATCCTAGAGAATGAAGGCTTCAAAACTGGATTGATCGGAACAGTCTCTATTAAAATTGACGATACTTCGATCCCTTCTGATTTGACGACACCAGAATCTCTAGATTTACAATATTACTTAAACGAGATGGTGGAACGAGAAGTTACTCATGTAAGTATGGAAGTTTCGTCCCAAGCTTTAGAAATGCACAGGGTCGAGCAAGTGGATTACGATATTGTCTCACTTAATAATGTGAGCCGTGAGCATATTGATTCACATGGCTCTTTTGAAAAATACTTTGAAGTTAAATCTAGTTTAATTAGAAATGCGAGTGAAAATAGCTTCGCCGTCCTAAACTTAGATTGCCCATATTCCTCTTCTTTAGTCAATGCAACAAAAGCACAAGTCGTTACATTTGGTGTGAAAAGCAAGGAAGGGCATATTCATTGTAAAAACTTAGATTTATCGACTGGAAGAGCTAAATTTACAGTGGAAATTTTAAAAGCGTTTAAAGTAAAGGATACAGAATATATCCCGGGAGAGTTCGATATTGAACTTGCTGTTCCAGGGTTGCATTCTGTTTATAATGCAATGGTAGCCATTACAGTGGCACTGCTGTCCAATGTTTCTGTTTCAACAATCCAAAAGACTCTAAAGACATTTGGCGGAGTAGAGCGCCGATTCGAGTTCATTTTTGAAGATGATTTCAAAATCATTGATGATCATTTTGCGAATGCTGGGAATATTAATGTGACTCTTGAAACATTGAAATTTATGGATTATAAGAAGCTTCATTTAGTTTATGCAATCAGAGGAGAAAGAGGTCCTACAGTCAATCGGGAAAACGCGGAAACCATTGCAGACTGGGCTCCAAAGCTAGGCTTTAATGAGGTGATTGCCACAAAGAGCATCTCCCATGTCACGTCAAAAGATAAGGTGACAGATGAAGAGCAGCAGGTGTTTGAAGAGGTAATGGATCAAGCTGGCATAAAGGTTAAGCTATGTGATGAGCTTCCGGATGCCATCGCTAAGGCACTGGCAAGAGCAGAAGAAGGCGATTTAATTCTTCTGGCAGGCTGCCAAGGAATGGATCACGGGGCTGAAATTGCTTTACATCAAATTGAAAAAATCAAGGTGGATTTTTCAAAAGAAAAATTATTCATGCCTCTTCGAAACCGTGTTTCAGGCCAGTGAGAAATGGTGTGAAATTACAATTTGCATGGCGGGGGCCTCAGGGTCCCGTTTTAAGGTTAACATTCTAAAATAAAGGTGATATAAAATGTGCGGTTTTGTTGGTTTTGCTCATGCTAACCCAGAATTAGATAAGAAACAAACAATAAATGATATGATGGATACCATTATTCATAGAGGCCCCGACAGCGGAGAATCTTATACAGATAAGAATATTGCCTTTGGCTTTAGACGCCTAAGCATTATTGATTTATCTGAAGAAGCTGGTCAGCCGATGTTTAATGAAGATAAAAGCTGTGTGTTAATTTTTAATGGGGAAATTTATAACTATCAAGAATTGAAAAAAGACCTATTAGAAAAAGGCCATATTTTCAAAACAGATACAGATAGTGAAGTATTAATCCATGGTTATGAAGAGTACGGCGTAGACTTATTGCAGAAGCTTCGAGGGATGTTTGCTTTTGCTATTTGGGATACGAAAAAGGAAACGATGCTCCTGGCACGTGATTTCTTTGGAATTAAGCCTCTTTACTATACACAAAACACAACAGACAACTCCTTTATCTTTGGTTCCGAAATTAAATCATTCTTAAAGAACTCAAGCTTCAAAAAAGAATTAAATAAGGATGCTTTAATGCCTTATTTAACCTTCCAATATTCAGTTCTAGATGAAACCTTCTTTAAAGGTGTGTACAAGCTCAAGCCAGGTCATTACATGATCTATAAACAAGGCAAAATGGAAATAAAGCAGTACTGGAATATTAACTTTGATGAGCAAGAGAATAGCTTGGATTACTATATTGAACAAATTAATAGCACGATGAGAGAATCGGTTAACTATCACAAAATCAGTGATGTAAAGGTTGGCTCCTTCTTATCAGGCGGTATTGATTCCAGCTATATTACGGCATTACTGAAGCCTAATAAAACATTCTCAATCGGATTTAAAGATCACGAAGGGATCTTTAATGAAACGAATTTGTCTAAAGAGTTATCAGACATTCTCCATATTGAAAATTATAGGAAGCTTATGAATGCTGATGAATGCTTTGAGACATTGCCAACGATTCAATACCATATGGATGAGCCGCAGTCGAACCTTTCTTCCGTTCCTCTATATTTCTTATCCAAATTAGCTAGGGAACATGTAACAGTCGTTTTATCCGGTGAAGGTGCAGACGAGATTTTTGGCGGATATGTATGGTATCAAAAATCAGCCAAACTAGAAAAATATGAAAAGGTTCCATACGCGATCAGACGTGTGCTATCTAAGGTCGGCAGTGCCCTTCCACAAAATAAAATTACAACCTTCTTAGTAAAAGGCGGCCAAAAGATCGAAGAGAAGTTCATTGGACAGGCTAAAGTCTTTGAAGAAGAAGATGCCTTTAAAGTGTTAAAGGATGGGTATAAAAACGGGCCTACTGTACAAAGTATTACGAAACAAGTATTTGATCAAGTTAAGGGGAAAGATGATGTAACGAAAATGCAGTATCTTGACCTAAAACTTTGGCTGCCTGGAGATATTCTTTTAAAAGCGGATAAAATGAGTATGGCTCATTCCATTGAATTAAGGGTTCCATTCCTGGATAAAGAAGTCATGTCAATGGCATCCAAATTGCCTAGCTCACTTCGCGTGAACCGCAAAGATACAAAGTATGCATTGCGGGCTGCTTCAAGTGAGGTGCTTCCTGATGAATGGGCAAATCGTCCAAAGGTTGGCTTCCCAGTCCCGATTCGTTTTTGGCTGCAAGAAGAGAAATACTATCAGATCGTGAAGGAAATGTTCCAATCAGATATGGCGAAAGAGTTCTTCAACACGGATGAACTTTTGAGATATTTGGAAGAGCATTATACAAAGAAACATAACTATGCCCGCTACATTTGGACGGTTTATGTGTTCCTTGTTTGGTATAAGAAGTTTTTTAAAGAAATGTAAGAGATTAAAGTGGAGGCGCATTTAAGCGCTAGGGCCAGACATAAGTTATAGGGGATGAATATGAGTGAGGAAAATAGTAGTCAGCACTATTTTTATAGTCCTTGTATTTGTCGTTTATTTGACAATAAACACGGTAAATAACCAATTGAAAGTAAACAGCAGTGCTAATTCGGAAATAGACTTTACAGGCATTGAGGCCATTACAAAACTCAATGTTCCGACTTATGTGAAGAGATATGACTGGACAAAAGAAGGCCAGATGAAAATAACAGAGGTTTTTATCCCTGTTCAAACAGTCAAACAATTGCCGGAACTCCCGCATGGCTGTGAAATTACTTCTTTAACAGCTATTCTGAAAACGTATGGTTATGAGGTTTCTAAAACGAAGATGGCAGATCAATATTTGCCTAAACAGTCATTTTCCACGAAGAACAATCGCCGATATGGAGCCAATCCTTATAAGGCGTATGCCGGAAACCCTAGAAGCGAGACTGGCGGCTTTTTCAGCTATGCCCCTCCAATTATTACTGCAGCGGAGAAGTATTCTGAGGTTGCGGGTGAAGAGATTCAGACCCTCGATTTAAGCGGAAGCAAGAAAGAGGACATAATTCAACAGCTTAATAAAGGAACTCCTGTATTAGTTTGGGTAACTTTGGATCTCGGGAAGCCCAAACTAAATTATTCTTGGTATTTTCATGATACAGGGGAGAAATTTACTGCTCCAACTAATTTACATGCTGTCGTTTTAAATGGCTATGATGAAAAAAGAGTACATGTTATGAATCCTTTAGTCGGCCAAATGACTTATGATAAAAACGCATTTTTTAAAAGCTACCAAGAGCTTGGCAGTCATGCGATGACCGTAATAGTCAAAAGTGGAAACTAAACAGTGAGAGCAAAAGAAATTCCCGCTTCATTTAGATGCAGGTGAAATTTCTTTTGCTTTTCATTTTCTGATAGAATACGAATATAAAAATGTCATTACATTAAGAAGGATGAGACATGCAAAAGAAAAGCTTAGGCGTTATTGGTGGGATGGGGCCAATGGCCACATCTGTCTTTTTTGAAAAGGTTATTGAAAATACGGTGGCGAATTCTGACCAGGAACATATTAATATGGTTATCCTAAACCATGCGACATTACCTGATCGCACAAGTGTAATTATAAACAAGAAAGAAGAGTTATTTCTAAACGCAGTTGCCAAGGATATGAAGCTTCTTGAAGCGGCATGCGTTGAACACATTGCCATACCATGCAACACCTCCCATTTTTTCTATAATCAAATGCAGGAAATGACGAGCATCAAGATTATTAATATGGTAGATGAAACTTGTAAAGAAATTCATCGAAAACATGGAGATCATAGCAAGGTCGCGATACTAGCTACTAACGGGACAGTTAGCAGCGGCATCTATAGACAGGGATGTCAAAACTATAAGATGGAATTACATATCCCTGATGAGGTCTCTCAAGAGCAAGTAATGAATACAATATATAATATAAAAAGTGATTTGAAGGTAGATACTGCTGCAATTGAACAAATCATTATGGATCTTATATATAGAGAAAATTGCTGCTGTGTTATTCTTGCTTGCACTGAACTATCATGCATGGACTTAAGTGATGATGTCATGAAATATTGCATCGATGCAATGGATGTTCTTGTTGAAAAGTCGATTGAATATTCCGGTGGCATTGTTAAGAATTCAATGAAGTGGGGCAAGCCTTAATCCTTTTGCTTGTGATGTTTAATAGGAACGTTGAATCTTTAAAGGGAGGGATTAATCTTGAAATTAAATGAAGCGGAAAAGTTTAGAGAGTTTTTGAAAGAATCTTTTGGTGATGGAGTCAACATTAGAGAATTAAGGTTATCTGATGAGGAAACAGAATACATTAAAAGAATTTATCCAAAGGCTAGTTTAAATAAAAGCATCCCAACTGAAGCTCCTGACGGAAAGAGATGGTATAAAGTATCCCTTCAGCCTCCTAAGAACGACAGAGAATTACAAGTAAATGATCATCTGGCAGCCATTCAACAAGAAAATCTGCGATTGAAGCGAGAACTTGAAAGGTTAAAGAAAGATAAAAGACGAGCCGAATAATGACTTTTGATAAATATTATAGATTCAAATATGCTGCCGCCAAGTTTTGCTTGGCGGTTTTTTATGTTTGGAGCCCACTTTATTCGACAAACAGCACATTCTCTTGAAATATATTTGTAATAATTTTCGGGATTAATTTTTGAACGGACAATGTTATAATATAAAATGTGCGATTATGGGACAAAAAATGACCAATATTGCGAAATTCTTCCACCAATCTCTTTTATGAAATTCTACAATCAGTTACAATTTTCAACATTATTAGTTTTCATACATAACTTTGTATCATTGCAGATTGGAAGATAAAAAGATTAACAGAAATAATATACATACTGACATGCAAGAAAAAACGAATTAGGTACATAGAAGGGAGAAACGGAACAAAATGAAACGGAAATTTCTCATTCTAGGAATTGGAATCATCGTTGGGCTTGGCAGCTTATTTCCTCCGGTTTCTAATACAGCATACGCAGTCCAAGTGAATAAGCAGCTGGAAAATAAAAAGAAGGATATACAAAACAAACGCTCAACCATTCAATCTGAAATTAATGAAACTCAAGATAAAGTGAATGAAATCAATGCTGAACAGGCAGCTACGACAGCCGAAATTAAAAAATTAGATTTTGCCGTTGCGGATACAAATAATCAAATTCGAGAAAAAGAAGCGCAAATTGAAGAGGCACAACTAGAAATTAAGAGGCTCCAAGAGGAAATCGCCATCCTAAAGGAGCAGATTAAGAAACGGGACGAGCTTCTCAAGGAACGTGTTCGCTCTATTCAGGAAAATGGCGGGGTCATCAACTATGTAGATGTTCTCCTCGGTGCACAAAGCTTTGGCGATTTTATTAATCGTGTAAGTGCTGTAACGACCTTTATGCAGGCGGACAGGGATTTGCTGAAAACTCATCAAGACGACAAGGCAGCCCTTGATCTGAAAGAAGCTGAAATGAAGCAGCAGCTTGAAGAATTAAGCCAGAATAAGGCACAGCTTGAGGAAATGAAGAAAAAGTTAGAAGGTCAAGTAGCTGAGAAGAATAAGCTTCTTGCTCATTTAAATGAACAGGAAGAAAAAATGCATGAGGAGCTTCATGAGCTTGAAGATCAAGCTGGGCTTCTTGCAGCACAAGAAAAGGCCATTAAAAAAGAAATAGAAGCTTGGAATAAGAGACAGCGTGAGCTTGAAGAACAGCGGAAAAGGGCAGCGGCAAGCGGGTCATCCGTTGGGCCTATCCCAACTATTTCAAACGGGGCTTTCATGAATCCAACAACAGGCAGACTTACATCTCACTTTGGCCAACGCTGGGGAGCGTTCCATTCGGGGATTGATATTGGGAAAGGCGGCCGTGGGGGATCGATACCAATCGTTGCAGCAGCAGCAGGTTCAGTCATTCGTGCGAATTACGATCGAAGCTATGGAAATGTCGTGATGATCACACACGTTATCGATGGACAAGTAATGACGACTGTATATGGACACATGGAAAGTCTTAGTGTTTCAAACGGCGCCCGTGTTGAAAAGGGACAAATGTTAGGCTATATGGGTAGTACGGGTCATTCTACCGGACCACATCTTCATTTCGAAATCCATCATGGCCCATGGAACGGGAGCAGAACGAACGCAGTAAATCCACTTAAATATGTTTCTTATTGATAGATAATCTTAAGATTGAGAGAATGCAAGAAGTTCTTGTGTACTCTCAATCTTTTTTTGAAAGAAATAATGTTTGTAGGCCCAAATTAATAAGCCATTATATTTAGAAATTAATCTTCAGTAGGTGGGATTGCGTTTATTTAGGTTTAAAATAGTGGGAAAAAAGAAGGGAATTCACCTTTTTTTGTCGAATTATTCGTATAATTGGGTCAACTATACTAATTTTGAAATGGGGAGGGGGAGGCTTATGAAGATTATTAAAAATTTTAAAATAAAAAACAAGCTATTTATTTTAATTATAACTTCCATCATATTTCTTATGACGATTAGCGCCATTGGTTATGTATACATGAGTCAAATGTCTAATAATACGAAGGAAATGTATACGGAACGGTTAATCCCAATAAAAAATATTAATCTTATACGGAATAACAATCGTGCGCTTGATTCTTATGTACTAGAATTAATAATAACGGATGATAGAGCAAAGCAGGTTGATTTAGAAACAAAAATTAATGAGAGATTTGAGCAAAACAATCAGCTTATGAAGGAATATGAAGCGACTGAATTGGATGGGGATGAAAAGCAAAACTTCACACATCTTCAAGAGCATCTGAAAGCTTACGAAAGAGAGCTTAATGGAATTGTTGATTTGGCTTTAGCAGGTAAGCGGGAGCAGGCCTATTTGGCGTATTCTACACAGCTTAATAGTGTTAGGGTTTCTGTTAGCGGATATTCAGATGTAATTAGCGACAGCAATATTAAAGCATCTGAACATCTAAATCAGGTCAATGAAGAAATGAAGAACCAGGCAACGATGATCATGCTATTTGTTTCTTTGCTTGCGGCTATCCTCTTTACAGGCATTGGATGGGTCATTATTAATCTTATAACGAAGCCCGTGAAGGAAATTCAGAATCTTATGTCAAAGGCTAAAAAGGGCGATTTTACTATACAAGGTAAAATTGATTCCAAAGATGAAGTTGGACGATTAACTGAATCATTTAACAGCATGATAAACGGAATTCAAGGGCTGATCAAACAAGTTACCCTGACATCTGAACATGTTGCCGCTTCCGCCGAAGAGTTAACAGCAAGTACAGAAATGACAAACAAAGCAACAGAGCATATTGCAAGGACTATTCAAGAATTAGCATCAGGTACAGACCAGCAGGTTCATAGTGTTGGAGAAACAAAGAAAACTATTAATGAAATGTCTGATGGTGTTCGTCAAATAGCTGGTAATGCGCAAAATGTGTCCGATGCGGCATTAATTACCTCTGAAAAAGCATCTGAAGGAAATGAAACCATTTCAAATGCTATTCTCCAAATGAATTCAATCAATCAAACCGTATCGTTATTAGGAGATACAATTAAGGGGTTAGGAGAGCGGTCAAAGGAAATCGGATCTATTATCGAGGTGATTACAGATATATCAGCTCAAACAAACCTTCTTGCCTTGAATGCGGCAATTGAAGCTGCTAGGGCAGGGGAAAGCGGACGAGGATTTGCTGTTGTAGCTGATGAAGTTCGAAAGCTCGCAGAACAATCAGCTGGGTCAGCTCAAAAAATTTCAACATTAATTACCTCCATCCAAAGTGAAACACAATCAGCTATTTTATCAATGGAACAAGCTTTTACTGAGGTAAATGAGGGAATTGGAATCGTAAATACAGCAGGAGAATCATTCCAGCAAATTCAAAGTGCTGTTAAAGAGGTAGCTAGTGATATACTTGATGTCTCATCGGCTGTCCAGCAAATGGCTGCAAGTTCAGAGCATATTCTTAATGCGATTAATATCGTGAATGAAGTCGCGGCCACAGCTGTAACCGGAACAGAGGAGGTTTCATCTGCAACCGAAGAACAGCTCGCATCCATGGAAGAAATAGCTGCGTCTTCCCTTGCTTTATCGAAAGTGGCAGAGGAATTGAAGCTGTTAATTGGAACCTTTAAAGTGTAGATCTGTAAAAGTGAAATAAAGAAAAGGAATATAAAACGTTAAAAAGCCCGAATCTAGGCAGGTTAGACATTGCCAAAGATTCGGGTTTTGCCATATCGGTTATTTGCTGCCGGGTGCGGGATGGTCAACACCTTTTACCCGATGACGATGGCCATCGCTTTCAGTTGTATAGAAGTCATAATAATGAACATGCATGCCATTGCCGACAGGGATTGCAGGGCCTGAATAAGCTTTGTAATGGTGATTATGACCATCCTCAAAAAGGACATATCCCTCTGTATAATGAATATGATTCCCGTCCTGGGTTTGGATAGGTGGAGAAGTAATATCTAAACACTGATGGACATGTCCGTCACTAACAGAAGTATAATCTACAGAACCATGATTATGATGAGGCACAAAGCCTAGCTTAAAATCATCTTTTCCTACTCTATTCAACGCACTCACCCCAAAAATAATATTTTTCCCTCTAAATGTATATGCACATAAATTGGATAATAATTCTTGAGAAGTTGTAAACAGATCTTAATTTGGAATTAATGGAAGGATTAAATTATGGATGGAGGAGAAGTGAGGGAAATAATTAAAAGTTATTTTTGCATAATAGTTAAACATGATTAAAGATGTTAATCAAGCGATTGATTAATACGTTATTTTTCAAATTCAATCAAACGTTTGATTAATGATCCGTGCTTACAGCCCCAAGCAATTAAAAATTAATTAAACGTTTGTTTAAAGGCTGAAATCTGGATATTAATTAAACGTTTGATTAATAAATTCTTGGTCAAAATTCACGTGTTTAATCAAATATGGAATAATATTTTTTAGTATGTAACAGAGTGCAAGGTTATTTCGAGCATTAAGGACAAGTTCTGCTAAAGACGATGACGATTTGTTTTACACTTAAATAAAGCACTGCTTATAAATAAATTACCACTTTGATTAGCTGTGAAAATAGCACACCCTCAGAGGATTATGAACTGAGTACTTTAAAATGATGAGTGAACAATAACGGAACCACAGTCCGCTTTAAATTTTTTCGGACATTTATTCCGCTAATTATTAAAAATCCCGCTACTTCCAAATGCAAGCGGACCCCAGTGCCGTTAATCGATGAAATTATACAAAATTTATCCATTTTAACCGTAATAGAGGAGCCTAAGTCCGATAAACTATGAAATAAAGACTATTTTGCAAAATAGCGTGACCATAGTCCGCCAATTTGCTCACCCTGAACAATTCTATCCGCTTTTTACTTCCTATTTCCATTTAGTATTTTAATATTCATACGAAATCAAGGGTAGTTTGATCTCTTATTTACAATGTTTCTTCACAAAAACAGACCCACTCATTATTTAGACCCACCTCTAAATAATTTCTTACAATAACAAATAATTTCCACCAGAATTTCAATCAAATGTTTGTTTAAATGGCTTTTTTCATAATTTAATCAAACGTTTGATTAGCCGTTTAATGCAACAGCCCCAAGGGGTTGAGGGTTTAATTAAACGTTTGATTAATTAGATTTTATTCGGATTTAATTAAACGTTTGATTAAAACTTTTTCCCGAAAATGCCATGATGCCCCCTGTATTTCGAATAATATCTTTCCACATTGGACTACTCATAATAAAGGGAAACCATTATATTTAGGAGAATAATATAATTAAACAAACGGGACATCATTCATACCATGTTTTAAGGGGTGTTTGCTATGGATATACACATACTCGGTAAGGATTCATTAGAAGCTCAGGGAATCCGCTGGATTATTGAATCACATTTAGCTGGAGTGAGGCTGAGTCAGTGGGATACTATTGAGGAGCTAATTCAGTCTGTACATAAACAACTGCCACAGCTTGTCATAGTGGATATGGATCGATGGGGCCCCGAAATTGAGCGGCTATGCAGCAGGCTCCAGCAGCTAAAAATTCGCTGGCTGGGGATTTCTTCGGAACGGATTTTTCAAACGGCGTATCGGGCTCTCCGATTTCGGGCGGAGGATGTTTTGTTTCGCCCTTTTTCAGCAGATGACCTAGTTAAACATATTCAACAGCTTCGTTACCAAACGCGTAATGAACAACCCTTCTATTTGAATCAAACAGCTAGTAAACCTAATGCTGATATGATCGATTACCCGGACCTTTTTTTATCAGATAGAAAGTATAGCTTTCCAATCACAATGGTAGCGTTCTTAACACCTAATCCGGATACTCTTCGCCTTGTGTATGATGCCCTGCAGCGATACTCTTTTCCAGGTAACTATACATTATTTGCCCTATCCGATTTTATCCTTTGTGTTCAGGAAACGGATAAGATTGAAATTTTACAGGAGGTTTATCAATCTTTTTTAACGAAGTGGAAGGAAAGGATGGACGAGCCTTTAGCTATTGTGATTAATATCGAGTCGACCGAATTTTCTCTAAAGGCTAAATACCAGCAAACACGGCAGCTGACGAAGAGGATTTTCTTTGAAGGATACGATATTATTTTAGCGGAAAATGATCAAATGCTTTCTAGAGAATTAGACCCCTTCCTCACTCCTCTTGAACAGCGGCAATGGATTGAGATGCTGGAAAAGCAAAATATACGGGCAATTAAGGACTGGGTAGAACATGAATTTCTGACATATGAAAAGCCATACCCCGATCCTGAAATGGTTCGTATTCGTCTAACAAGTGTGCTTGCCCAAATTCGCAGGCATATGAAGTCATATAATCTTCAAAGTGCAACATTAGAAGCTGCTTACCATGAAATCTTTCAGCAAATTATTCACAAACCAGTCATTTATCAAATTGTTCAAGAGCTTCTCACTTTTACTAGCCGTTTGCTTAATCAGGTTGAAGCCCAGCTTCTTCAGGAAGGTCCGCGTTCTCTAGTTGAAAAAGCAAGAGAATTAATAGAAGCAAATTATTGGGATGCAGGATGGAATCTAGCGGCTTGCGCTGAGGCTCTTCGAATCAATAAAAGCACACTTAGCCGGCGTTTTTCAATGGAATCAGGAATATCCTTTAGGGACCTCCTTCATCAAGTAAGAATTCGGGAAGCAAAACGCCTGCTTCAAGAAACGAATTTGCCCTTAGAGGAAGTAGCAAGATTAACGGGCTATTCCCATCAAACGTACTTTAATTCTAAATTCAAGCAGTATGAATCCTGTACACCGTCAGCATACCGCAGCGGTTATAGTAATTTCTAATATGTTATTGAAAATCATCAAGCTAATGAAACATTTTATAAAAAACAGTAATAATATAAAAATCAATGCAATAAAGTATAAGATTATCATTATTTTATAAATAATTATCTGAAATTTCCCTATACAATAAAAATATAAACAAAGGGAGGTAAAGATAATGAAAACAGTTGCAAGTGAAAAGGTTGTACGTTACCGAGGAACAGAATTGAATACAAAGGGCTGGCAGCAAGAAGCGGCACTTCGTATGCTTATGAATAACTTGGATGCTGATGTTGCTGAGCGCCCGGAGGATCTCGTTGTATATGGAGGAATAGGCAAAGCCGCGCGAAACTGGGAATGCTTTGATGCCATTGTAAAATCCTTAAAAGAACTCGAAAATGATGAGACCTTACTTATTCAATCAGGAAAGCCAGTTGCTATTTTTAAATCACATACAGATGCACCGAGGGTTCTTCTTGCAAACTCTAACATTGTCCCTGCCTACGCGAATTGGGATACTTTCCATGAACTCGATAAAAAAGGTCTAATGATGTATGGGCAAATGACAGCAGGCAGCTGGATTTATATTGGTTCACAAGGGATTGTTCAGGGAACCTATGAAACGTTTGCTGAGCTTGCAAAGCAGCATTTTAATAATTCGCTGAAAAATACGATTACCGTAACAGCTGGACTTGGAGGAATGGGTGGCGCTCAGCCTCTTGCGGTTACGATGAATGGCGGCGTTTGTATTGGGATTGACGTTGATGAAACGAGAATTGACCGTCGAATCGAAACTCGTTATACAGACGTAAAAACAGATTCTCTCGATAAAGCAATTCAGTTGGCACAGGAAGCTAAGTTAGCTGGAAAGGCTCTATCCATTGGCTTAATCGGAAATGCATCTGATATTTTACCAGAAATGATTGCAAAAGGATTTATTCCAGATGTTTTAACAGATCAGACATCTGCTCACGATCCACTGAACGGCTATGTTCCTTCAGGAATGTCTTTGGAGGCTGCAGCTGAATTACGCCAAGCAGACCCAGTAGAATATGTGAAACTCTCTAAGGCGTCAATGGCAAAGCATGTTCAGGCGATGCTTGATATGATGGAAAAAGGCGCGATTACATTTGATTACGGCAACAATATTCGTCAGGTTGCGAAGGATGAAGGAGTAGAAAATGCATTTGCGTTCCCTGGCTTCGTTCCAGCCTATATTCGTCCACAATTCTGCGAAGGAAAAGGACCTTTCCGCTGGGTAGCTCTTTCTGGCGACCCTGAGGATATTTATAAAACAGACGAGGTAATTCTGCGTGAATTTAGCTATAATACCCATCTTTGCAACTGGATCCGGATGGCTCGCGAAAAAATTCAATTCCAAGGCCTTCCATCCCGTATTTGCTGGTTAGGCTACGGAGAGCGTGCACGATTTGGAAAAATCATCAACGATATGGTAGCAAGAGGTGAATTAAAGGCGCCGATTGTGATAGGACGTGACCATCTTGATTCTGGTTCAGTAGCTTCACCGAACCGTGAAACAGAAGGAATGAAGGATGGATCAGATGTTGTAGCTGACTGGCCAATTTTGAATGCGATGATTAATGCAGTTGGCGGCGCAACATGGGTTTCTGTCCACCATGGCGGCGGTGTTGGCATGGGCTATTCACTGCATGCGGGTATGGTTATTGTTGCAGACGGAACGAAGGAAGCGGAAGCCCGTCTTGAGCGTGTGCTAACAACTGATCCAGGTATGGGAGTTGTCCGACATGTCGATGCAGGTTACGAGCTGGCAGAGAAAACAGCGCGTGAAAAAGGTGTCAATATTCCGATGCTAAAAAAAGGGAATGAATAAGAATGGTAAAACCGATTTGGATTAAACATATTACGCAGCTAGCTACACTTGCTTCGGAAGTAAAGGGGCCGCGTTCTAGGGAAGCGATGTCTGAGCTAGGATTAATAGAGGACGGAAGCCTATGGATTGAAGATGGTGTTGTTCAGGCTGTTGGGACTACGAAGGAACTTGAAAAGCTTTACGCCGCAAGAGTACAAGATGCTGAAATTGTAGATGCTGCTGGGCACTTAGTTACCCCAGGGCTTGTTGATCCACATACACATGTTGTTTATGGCGGCAGCCGTGAACGTGAATTTGAAATGCGTCTTGAGGGCGCAACCTATATGGACATTATGAATGCGGGCGGCGGGATTCATGCAACGACCCGCATGACCCGTGAAGCATCTGAAGAAGAATTGATTGAACAAACAACACACAGACTTAATTCTTTCTTAAAGCATGGTGTGACAACTGTGGAAGGAAAAAGCGGCTATGGGATGAATCTTGAAACGGAATTGAAGCAATTAAGGGTGATGAAAAAGCTGCAGGAATCTCATCCTATTGATCTTGTTCCGACCTTTATGGGGGCGCATGCGGTTCCGTCTGATTTTAAAGGAAGAGAAGATGAATTTGTTGATCATTTAATTGAAGAAATGCTGCCTGTAGTAGCAGAGGAAAAGCTAGCAGAGTTTAATGATGTTTTCTGTGAAAAGGGTGTTTATACTCCGGAACAATCAGAGCGTATTTTAGAAGCAGGGAAACGATTAGGCCTAATTCCTAAAATACATGCGGATGAAATTGAAGCGTATGGCGGAGCGGAGTTAGCGGCCAAGGTTGGTGCCATTTCAGCTGAGCATTTATTGAAGGCATCAGATGAGGGCATTCAAGCAATGGCCAAATCTGGAACGATTGCTTGCTTACTGCCGGCGACTGCCCTTTACTTGCGTGAGCAGGCAGCGGCAGGAAGAAAAATGATTGATGAAGGTGTTGCAGTTGCCATTTCTACTGACTGCAATCCTGGATCTTCACCAACTACTTCTATGCCGCTCGTTATGAATCTAGCTTGCATCTCTATGAGACTCACACCTGCTGAAAGCTTAACAGCAGCAACCTATAATGCAGCTTGTGCGATCAATCGTCAGGAAAAGATTGGGTCTTTGGAAGTTGGCAAACAAGCAGACATCGTTCTCTGGAATGTTAAAAGCTATCAAGAATTGCAATATTTATTCGGCGTCAACCATGTGAAATCAGTGTGGAAAAAAGGCGTTCAGGTGGTGTAAGAAATATGAAAGAAAATTGGCTTCAAAAGCCGGAATGGTCTTGGAATAAAGGAGGAGAGCCCACTTATGTTCATCATTGGGTTCGTCTTCTTCATGAAATGAAGGAACAGCCTGATCTGATTTTATATGGGGCACCGATTTCACGGTCCTCTATAAGCGTATCTGGCGCCTCATTGTATCCGACTGAATTTCGGCGGATGTGGAAAGGCTTTTCCACCTATAATTTAGATGAGGATGTAGACTTATCTGCCTATCGTGTGGCAGATGCGGGCGATGTTGCCATGCATACAACAGATATTTTGTTATCCCAGCAGCGTATCCAATCCTCTACAGCATCAATAGTGGAGGCTTATCCGGAAACGGTAACGTGCATGATTGGCGGTGACCATTCCATAACTGCCTGCTCTGTTCGCGGGATTAAGGATGCTTTTCCAAATGAAACGATTGGGATTTTGCAGCTAGATACCCATCTTGATGTAAGAGATCCTGCCGAACTAGGACCAGCCAATGGAACCCCTATCCGTCAATTAATTGATGGTGGCATCGTAAAAGGGGAACATGTTTTTAATATCGGACTGCACGGTTATTTTAATGGAAAGCCGCTTGTTGATTACGCAAAAGAGCATCAGATTCAAATGGTGACTTTAAAGCAGGCACGTAAAAATGGAATGATCAAAACCATTCAGGATGCCTTAACAAAACTATCAGATCAAGTTGACCGCATTTACGTAACTGTTGATATGGATGTGCTAGATATATCCCTAGCACCAGGTGTACCTGCATCAACTCCAGGTGGAATGACAGCTATTGAATTATTTGAAGCTTTATTGGAAATCGGACAGAATCCAGCTGTAAGACATATTGATTTTGTTTGTTTAGACCCAAGTAAGGATTCCGCTGTGGCAGAAACGGTTAAGACAGGGGTTTATGCGTGGATGCAGTTTGTGACGGGGCAAGTAAAAAAGGTCAAGTAGGATTAATTGCATAAATTGATTTTACGAGAAATGGGATCATCTCCTATTTCTCTTTTTTATGCGGCCTAGTATTCTATTGGAAGTACCAAATTGACATCCAATATCCAGTTTTGTATAGTAAGTGGCGAGGATTATGATGGGAGTGAATCATTTGATTTCAAACTCTGAATTACAAAATTTAGATCTTATCGATTTAATAAGTGAACGTCATAGCTTGGTCCGAAGAATTTCAGAGAAAGCCTGGAACGATAAAAGTGAGATTTATATCTCAAATTCTGAATGGTATATTATGGCCAGGATTTATAAAAAGAGACCTACTATTTCTTATGTTACAAAAAATGTAAATATTTCTCGCCAGGCGATCCATAAGTTTATTAAAAATCTTTCTGCCAAAGGATTAGTAGAAGTCCATAATGTAGAAAACAACAAGAAAGAAAAGTGTATCCAGCTAACAGCCTTAGGTGAAGAGTGCTACGAAAAAAACGAAGCCTTAAAAGCCCAGCTTGAGAATAAAATTGCTGAAAAAATAGGCACTGAACAAGTAAATATGCTTAAAAATTTATTAAAATTAGAATGGGACATTTAATAGCTAAAAAGAAACTAAAACCCCTCGCTTTGTTAATTTTGTTAACGAAGCAGGGGTTTTTTTAGATCAAAGCATTATGAGAAAAATTTATCTATTCAATTCCCTTAATCAAGTTTATGACCATTTCATTTACCGCATCAAAAGTAAGATTCAATGAAATAGCTAATTCTTTAAACAAAATATTTTGTGTAGAGTTCAAAAGTTTACGGTCTTGTTCATAAAGTTTTTTTTCGTTCAGCTCATATTCTATTTTTTTCCTCATCAACGTGTTAACCACTTTAGCAATTTCTTTTCGATCACCAGCATTTACTATTTCACAATAGTCATTGTAACGCATGTTTGCATGTTCAATCCACTTTACCCCTGGATCTTTAAAAGATTCAAGTATTTCATTGGCTTCCTCTTTACGAATTAATTCAAGCATGACTACTTTATCATTATCAACAGGAGTACTTATCGTTAATTGATGATCATTTTCCATGGGGTGTAATACATAATACGGTCTTGTAATACCTGCAACTGTTTTTTCACAAATATCATCAATTTTACAAATGCCATGTGCGGAATAGATGATTAAATCTCCAATATTAAACATTTGTTCCTCCTCAGATATATTGTCAACTAAGTTAATAATAACTTAACAAAAAAATATTGTCAATTTGGTTGACATAAAGAAAAAATTTTTGATATATTTATGAACATTCGGCTGGTATGCAGGAGGTTACCACGAAAATGGATACAAAATCGCTGATAATCGACATCGCGACAACGATTTTCCAACAAAAAGGAATTAAGGGTGTTGGGTTTATTTAATTTAAAAGGAGATAAAGAGATTTTTATGAATACACAAATTCAAGTGAAAAATCCTAAGACAATGGCATTAATCCTAATGCTAGGTGCTTTTATTGGGTTATTTGGCGAAACAGCATTAAATATGGCATTATCAAATATTATGGAACAATTCTCCATCACAGCGGCTACTGCACAATGGCTGACAACAGGCTATTTATTAGTCCTAGCCATTTTAGTGCCGATTTCAGCACTGTTAATGAAATGGTTTACGACTAGACAATTAGTTATTGGGGGACTTATTATTTCGCTGTTGGGAGCGGTTTTAGCAGCATTATCCCCAAGTTTTGTTGTATTATTAGCTGGCCGTTTAGTTCAAGCAATCGGAACAGGTATTCTGATACCGGTCATGACGAGTGTTCTTTTAATTATTTTCCCTGTTCATAAACGTGGAGTTGTAATGGGGCTTATGGGGCTTGTCATTACATTAGGCCCAGCCTTAGGACCAACACTTTCAGGGGTTATTATTAGTACATTGGGCTGGCATTATATTTTCTGGATTAGTGCTATTTTATATGTATTATTGACACTTTTTGCTGTAGCTAAGATTGTAAATGTTTCGGAAATTACAAAACCTAAAATCGATGTTTCATCAGTTGCTTTATCAACAATCGGTTTTGGCGGATTAATTTATGCGCTGGCAACGCTGGCAGAAGCGAGCTTTGCATCTCCTAAAGTATTGGGACCTTTACTTGTAGGGATTATCGCACTTCTATTATTTGGTGTTCGCCAAATGAAAATGCCTCAGCCTATGGTTAATTTACGTGTGTTTAAGTATCCTATGTTTACATTGGGAACAGCGATGATGTTTCTTGGTATTTTAATGATTTTAGCAACTGGAATTCTATTGCCTATGTATCTAAAGGGTGCTTTATTATATAGTGCGATGGTGGCTGGTTTATTATTACTTCCTGGTAATGCCGTCAATGTGGTTATGTCACCGGTTGTTGGGACTCTATTTGATAAATTTGGCCCACGTGTTTTTGTCATTATTGGTTCTATTGTTATCTTGATTGCAAATCTCATGTTTGCGTCCGTAATCTCATCAACAACACCTGCTTGGCAGATAATCGTAGCATTTATGATCTTCTTCTTTGGGATAACGATGGTAATGATGCCATCACAAACAAATGCACTTAATCAATTGCCGCGTGAATTATATGCAGATGGATCAGCGGCTATGAATACATTGAACCAAGTAGCCGGGGCAGCAGGTACAGCTATCGCGATTACTTTATTTACTGCTGGTCAAAGTGGATATGTGATTGATGTTCCTAATGCTTCCCAACCAGAGGTATTAGCTGCTGGAATAAAATATACCTTCTCCTTTATTACTGGGATTTCTGTAGTTGGGTTAATATGCTCTTTATTTGTAAAAAAATCAAGTGCAGTAAAGGAGAAATCTCCTGCTGCTGTGAAATCGACAGAAGCAGTACGCGGGTAGTAGAATTTCTTTTAAGGATAGAACAGCATTTTTCAAATGCTAAAATAATTTCAAGAAACCATTCGTAAAAGTGTTGCGAATGGTTTCATTTTTTTGGGGTTAAGTTGAAATAATCTTTTTCGAAATATTATTTATTATGTCTCCTCTACTCAGAACACCAATGACGCGGCCAGCCCCATTGACTACAGGAAGTTTTTTATAATGATGCCTGGATAATAATCGAATTGTTATTTCAAAATCATCATCAGGTGATACGAAGAGGAGATTTCTTTTGGTCATAATTTCTTTTACTTGTGTATCCAGCTTTTCTTTTATTACATCCTCAATTTTCCCATCTTCTATTATATAAACAAGGCCAGCAATACCTATGGGCTTTGGAGACAGGTAGCGTAATATGTCTCCATCTGATACCATACCGACCAAATGACCTTTATCATCAACAACTGGTACACCGCCAATTCGATTGGAATTGAGTATACTTAACAATTCCTTGACAGTATTCGAAGGTTTCACAGTAAAAACTTTTGTAATCATGAAGTCTCTTACTTTCATAATAAATCCCTCTCTTTGTGTTGTAACCGCATACATTTTTATCTTAACATAATGTTCCCTATCCTTGTAATGATGGAATTTGTCTATTCTATATATTAAAAAAAATCACCTACAGCCACTGGTTCCCGCTCCAGGGTTTTGAGTGGTGAGCGGTTATCATCAGCCCGTTTAGGTGCACGCCCCCGTCCAAAATAGCCCATCACAGTCACCAAACATAGGCTATGGTTCCTGCCCCAAGGGTTTTGAGCTGCGAGCGGTCATCAATAGCCCGTTTAGATGCCCGCTCCCGTCTAAAA
>NZ_JBALNX010000041.1:56341-80020 GCF_036962035.1 Bacillus sp. JJ1773 | reverse complement strand
GTATATTATTTTTCAATTAGTCTGTCAAAACAATATTTTCTTAATAATATCATTTTTTAAAAATAGTTTTGTTGATTTGTTGATTTTATAGTATTTTTTACTATAAATAAGGTGCTGAAGCGCTAAATTTTTATAGCCAAAAAAGACCTTTCCATATCCGGTAAGGTCTTTATAAATATTATTCAATTTACAACGCAAGGTTTTTCTGTTTTTTCGGCAACTAAAATCTCCTTAACAGAATGATAAATTTTTGTATGTGAATCAGCTATTAAAAAAATTGCTGATTCAACCTACAGGAACTCTTAAATTTGGCATCTCTACCTCACCCGGACTTGAGATGGTTTAGTAGATTGTCTCTACAAATATATCAAAATAGCATCTCTGTTTCGAGTTGATTAATTAAAAGCAGTATCACAGCTAATAATAATTACGTTCAACTCCTGCTTTAAATCAATCTCATAAGGAATTACTTTTTCACCATGATGCTCCATGATTCTAATATGAGGGCGGTCGCCTAATCCAGTATTTTGGCTGGAAACAATTCCTTTTCGTCCATCATTTAGAACGACCGATAAACCAACTGGATAAATAGCAACCGCTAGTCGAAAGGCTTCAATCACCTTTTGATCAAATAATGCCCCCGAACCAGCATAAAGGATTTCGAGCGCTTCACTTGGGAGCATCGCTTTTCTATAAACTCGATTAGAGGTGACTGCATCAAACACATCTGCTACAGCAATTATTTTTCCAAAATAATGAATGTCCGGTCCTAGCAAACCTCTTGGATAACCTGTCCCATTCATTCGTTCATGATGCTGATAGGCACAATGCGCTACTAATAGCGGGATGGTATGTACCTTTCTTAAAATTTCAAATCCTTCCTCTGCGTGCTTTTTAATAGTCTCATACTCATGATCCGAGAGCTTTTCAGGTTTCAAGAGGATTTCTAACGGGACTTTGAGCTTTCCAATATCATGGAAAATCGCCCCAAGACCTAAAGTTTCAAGCTCCTTAGTCGTTAGCTTTAATTCCATTCCAATCGCTAAGGAATAAAGAGTGACATTTAATGAATGGATAAATATATAATTATCATGTGTAAATGCATCTGAAAGAAGATTAAGTAATTCCTTTTTCTCCTTTATTTCTGTTAAAAGACTACGGATGATGCCAGATAATCGCTTTGATGCCTTGTCAACAACATATGAACCTGTAAGGCTCGGGTCTCTTTGAATTTCCTCAAACGTGCTGCTGATCGTTTGAATAGCTTCCAGACGTATAGTATCTGATATGCTTCCGTTATACTCTATATCCTCTGTTCCGTTTTCTTTAATAAAAATATAACTAATGCCTAAATCCTGAAGGCGCTGAATCAATGATTCTTTTAATGTTATTCCTTCATTTAATAATACTTGACCCTTTTCATTGTAAATAGCTTTTGCAAGGACTGTACCGGCCTCGACTGAAGTTGTTGTGACTAGTCTCATGAAATACACCTTTTCATTGTGAAGTTCCATTATCTTGCATGTATTATTAGAATATTTTTCTACTTTTTGCGACATTTTTCCTATTATTTCTACATTAACCTTTCAAGTACAGATATTTCAACCTACAAAGGTCCCTTTTTTTTATAAAAAAACGGGAGCTAGTTCATAAATTAGTCAAAAAAGAGGCACCCTCAACAGGATGCCTAAATCATCTTCAATAGTGCTTCTCTTCCAACCATCCCTTTATGGATGCCTAAAGCTTCGGCTTCATATGTGACTGATTCAAGTGGGGCATTAAGAAGCTGATCGATTGTTTTCACACCTACTGCTCTTCCTGCAATGACTTTCCGGTCTTTAAGCTTCTCATTTAATAATGCGACATCAAGAGCACCGCACATAATATATCCTTTTTCGTTTGTCACAACAAGTAAATTTGTTTTTGGCAACTGCACCGAGACACCTAGAAATGAGTGTCCCTGAATGTCTATCGGCTTTAAATCAATCAATGAAATAAACACTCCTTTCCCTTCCCATAACAAAGTATGCACGGCTAAGGGAAAGCGTGTATTAATTGCTAGACTAGTTTGTGGAAAAAATTTACTTGGCGGTCAGCTAAAAAAGGTTTAATTGACGTGGGGCTAAGTCCTTATATTCTATATTCAATAAATCAATTAGCTGCAAGGCATTGTCCGCTGCGTCTCCGCCAGAATTATTATTAAAAACGACATATACCTTTTTGCAGGCTTCCTCCAAATTCTTGAGGTGCTTAACCCATTCAGAAAGCTCTTGATGGTTATAGCGATATAAATATCTGACTTCCCGCCAGTTATCAGCATTTTTCTTAAGCCAGCCGTGAACATTCCTGCCATGAAAGCGAATGAGCACTTTCTCATTATTAGCCGTTTCTAACACAGTTGGTACAGAGCCCTCTCCAGCCTGAGGTTCATCACAAATAGAATGGATCCAATTTTCTTCCTTGATAAATTGAATCGTTTTTTCCTTGTACTCGGGTTTAAACCATGACTGGTGCCTGAATTCTAGTGCACATGGGAGATCCCCCATCTTTTCTTTACACCAGCGCAAATAGTCTACATTCTGCTTCCTACAGTCGAACCAAGGAGGAAATTGAAAAAGGATCATCGCTAATTTATTTCCTTCTATATATGGCTGTAAAGAGTCTTTAAAAGCGGCAAACATTTCATCCTTATCTTGAAAAGGAATTTCCCCTCTTTCATGACCAGTCATTCCCTGGTAAGCTTTAACAATAAACTGAAAAGTATCAGGAGTATTTTTCACCCATCTCTCTGAATTTCTTTTTGGCTGTATGGCATAGAATGATGCATCCACTTCCACTGTAGGAAAATAACCGCTATATTCCTTTAATTTATCCCGTGGAGAAATATTTTGAGTATATAAGCTATCATGATCTCCCCATCCTGTTAAACCGATTAGAATCATAGGGGCACCTCCTTGTGAACATATTAGCATACTTGAACTGTTTCTTTCCTATTTTAGTAAATGAACAAGCTTTGTTTTTACCGTTAAGGCTTCCTTTTATCTTTTTCGGTAAATGAACAGGCTTTGCTTTTACCGTTTGGGCTTCCTTTTTTCCTTTTCGGTTAATGAACAAGCTTTACTATTACCGTTTGGACTCCCTTTTTTCCTTTTTGGTAAATGAACAAGCTTTGCTTTTACCATTTGGGTTCCCTTTTTTTCCTTTGCGGTAAATGAACAAGCTTCCCTTTTACCATTTGGGCTCACTTTTGACCCTTTCGGTAAATGTATAAGCATTCTTTACTAGGAGTTAAAAAAATCCGCCTGCCAATGAAGACAAGCGGATTTTCGTATTATATTAACCGATAGAACCTTCCATCTCGAACTTAATCAAGCGGTTCATTTCAACAGCGTATTCCATTGGAAGCTCTTTCGTAAATGGCTCGATGAAGCCCATTACGATCATTTCTGTTGCTTCTTCCTCGGAAATGCCGCGGCTCATAAGGTAGAATAATTGCTCTTCAGAAACTTTGGAAACCTTCGCTTCGTGCTCTAAAGAGATGTTATCATTCATGATTTCATTATATGGAATTGTATCAGAAGTTGATTGATTATCCATGATTAACGTATCACACTCGATATTGGCACGCGCTCCATCCGCTTTACGACCGAATTGGACGATTCCGCGGTATGTTACTTTACCGCCTTGCTTAGAGATCGATTTCGATACGATCGTAGAAGAAGTGTTAGGTGCAAGGTGAATCATTTTTGCCCCTGCGTCCTGGTGCTGACCTTTACCTGCTAATGCGATGGAAAGAGTCATACCGCGAGCGCCTTCTCCTTTTAAAATAACAGCTGGGTATTTCATTGTTAATTTAGAACCGATATTGCCGTCGATCCATTCCATTGTTGCGTTCGCTTCACAAACAGCCCGCTTAGTAACAAGGTTATATACGTTGTTAGCCCAGTTTTGGATCGTTGTATAGCGGCAATATGCATCCTTCTTAATGATGATTTCTACAACTGCACTGTGAAGAGAGTTAGTTGTATAAACCGGAGCTGTACAGCCTTCTACATAGTGAACATGTGCGCCTTCATCAACAATAATTAATGTACGCTCAAATTGCCCCATGTTTTCAGAGTTGATGCGGAAATAAGCCTGTAATGGCGTTTCAACCTTAATTCCTTTTGGAACGTAGATGAAGGAACCGCCAGACCAAACAGCAGAGTTTAGTGCAGCAAACTTATTGTCTGTCGGAGGAATAACCTTCGCCCAGTGCTCACGGAAAATATCTTCATTTTCACGAAGAGCAGAATCTGTATCTTTAAATACGATTCCTTGTGCTACAAGATCTTCCTGCATGTTATGGTAAACAACCTCTGATTCGTATTGAGCAGAAACCCCTGCTAAATACTTTTGTTCTGCTTCTGGAATACCAAGCTTATCAAACGTTTGCTTGATTTCTTCAGGAACTTCATCCCAAGAACGCTCTGTTTTCTCAGATGGTTTTACATAGTACGTAATTTCATCAAAGTTTAATGACGCTAAATCTCCGCCCCACTGCGGCATTGGCATGCTGTAGAAATGCTCTAAAGATTTCAATCGGAAGTCAAGCATCCATTGTGGCTCTTCCTTCATCTTAGAGATTTCTTCAACAATTTCTTTAGTCAGTCCGCGTTTTGATCGGAAAATGGAAACGTCTTTGTCGGCAAAACCATATTTATAATCGCCGATTTCAGGCATCTTTTTTGCCATCGTCGTATTCCTCCATTCGTTGCAAAAGGAGAGATCGGTCCCCTATCGCAAATATATTTTAAGCCCAAGACAGCATTAGATTAACGGTTATTTCAATTATTCTTTCAGGCCTTTTTCCATTGCCTTCCATGCTAGTGTTGCACACTTAATTCGCGCTGGGAATTTGGCAACACCCTGCAAAGCTTCGATATCTCCGAGGTCTAAATCAACATCATACTCTTTTCCCTGCATAATATGTGAGAAAACCTCTGAAAGCTTCAATGCATCATCAATGTTAAGGCCTTTTATTGCTTGAGTCATCATGGAAGCAGAAGACATGGAAATCGAGCAGCCTTCCCCTTCAAATTTCGCATCCACTACTTTTCCCTCATCAAGCTTTAACGTCAATTGAATACGGTCCCCGCATGTCGGGTTATTCATATTAATCGTTAAGCTATCATCTTCTAGGACCCCTCTATTACGGGGATTTTTGTAATGGTCCATGATTACTTGTCTGTATAGAGTATCTAAATTATTAGAAGACATCGCTGAAATACTCCTTTGTTTTGACAAGCCCTTTAACAAGCTTATCAATCTCTTCTTCTGTATTGTACAGATAGAAGCTTGCTCGCGCTGTCGCCGAAGCTTTCAGCCATTTCATTAGCGGCTGTGCACAATGATGGCCAGCACGGACAGCAATTCCTTCAGCATCCAATACAGTTGCAACGTCATGAGGGTGAACATCATCAAGGTTAAAAGTAACTACACCCGTACGTTTTGATGCATCTTTCGGTCCGTAAATCGTGATGCCTTCAACCTGTGACATTTTTTCCAGTGCATAAGCAGCAAGCTTATGCTCATGAGCCTCAATATGTTCTAAACCAATCTCTTGTAGGAAATCAATAGCTGCCCCTAGTCCAATTGCTCCAGCAATAATTGGCGTGCCACCTTCAAACTTCCAAGGGAGCTCTTTCCAAGAAGATTCGTATAATCCGACAAAATCAATCATTTCCCCGCCGAATTCAATCGGTTCCATACTCTCAAGAAACTGCTTTTTGCCATAAAGAACGCCAATGCCTGTCGGGCCGCACATTTTATGACCTGATAAAGCAAAGAAATCACAGTCTAAATCTTGGACATCCACTTTTAAATGGGGTGCACTTTGAGCGCCATCCACAACCATGACTGCTCCATTTTCATGAGCAATTTTCGCAATTTCTTTAACTGGGTTCACAACACCTAGTACATTGGAAACATGCATAATCGATACGATCTTAGTATTGCTAGTAACAAGTTCTCTCACATCATCGAGAGAAATCGTTTCATCCTCCTGAAGAGGTATATACTTCAGAACGGCACCCGTATGTTTCGCAACTTGCTGCCAAGGAATGATATTACTATGATGCTCCATATATGAGATAACAATTTCATCGCCCTCTTTAAGGTTTGCTCTCGCGTAACTTGAAGCAACTAAGTTAAGGGCTGTTGTTGTTCCTCTAGTAAAAATAATTTCTTCCGTTGATTTCGCATTGATAAATTTTCGTACCTTTTCTCTAGCACCTTCATAGCCGTCAGTCGCTCTCGTTCCAAGCGTATGAACGCCTCTGTGCACATTTGAGTTATATTCACGATAATATTTATCTACCGCTTCAATGACTTGAACAGGCTTTTGTGATGTTGCGGCACTGTCCAGATAAACAAGCGGGTTCCCATTGACTTCCTGATGTAAAATTGGAAATTGTTTGCGAATATCCTGGATATTCATTATCTTACTTTCCTTTCAATAACTTCCACAAGCTGCTTGCTAACTCCTTCAATCGGAAGTGCATTTACGACCGGTGCAAGGAATCCATGAATAACAAGTCGCTCTGCTTCAGTCTTTGGAATTCCGCGGCTCATTAAATAATAGAGTTGAAGCGGATCTACACGTCCAACAGATGCTGCGTGCCCTGCTGTTACATCATCTTCATCAATTAATAGAATTGGGTTCGCATCTCCACGTGCCTTTTCATTTAGCATTAAAACGCGAGATTCTTGTACCGCATTAGATTTAGATGCGCCGTGCTCGATTTTTCCAATACCGTTAAAGATAGATGTAGCAGAATCCTTCATCACACCGTGCTTCAAGATAAAGCCTTCTGTATTTTTCCCAAAATGAACAATACTTGTTGTAAAGTTTTGAGTTTGATCTCCACGTCCAACTACAACTGTTTTCGTATCACCGAATGAGCCATCGCCCATTAAGTTTGTTACATTTTCATAGATCGTGTTGCTGTCATTCATTAATCCAAGAGCCCACTCAATACGAGCATCTCTGCCTGCAACACCACGGCGGTTTACATATCCAGTTAGTCCTTTAGCAAGTGTATCAACCGCACCATATTGAACTTTGGCACCAGCCTTAGCTAGAACCTCCGTTACTATATTAAATACCCCGCTAGCAGCTTCCATAGTGGATACATAGTTTTCAACATAAGTAACAGAACTATTATCCTCAGCAACAACAATCACGTGATTGAAAAGAGTTGCCTTATCATTATCGTGAACAAAGACTGCCTGAATTGGTTCAGCAACCTCGACATTTTTTGGCACGTATAGGAAGACTCCGCCATTTACTAAGGCTGCATGCAAGGCAGTTAATTTATGCTCATCTGCTTTTACGCCCTCAGTCATAAAATACTTTTGGAGTAAATCACTATGTTCTCTCGCTGCTGTAAAAATGTCAGTAAAGATAACACCCTTATCCTGCAGGTCTTTTGAAACAGAAATATATGTTGGTCTATTGTTACGCTGAATATATAAATTTTGTTCTGCAGCCTCGAGCTTTATTAATGTTTTCACATCTTCTGGAAGCTCATTTAAAGAAGTATAGTCTTCACTGCCTACAATATGCTGCTCGAACTGTGTTAAGTTCCAGTTTTTTATACTTGTTTTATCAGGTTTTGGCATTGGCAGATTTTCAGAGTTTTCAAGGGCTTTCAAGCGAAACTCTGTCAGCCATGCTGGTTCACCCATATCTTTTGAAAAGGAACTTACGTATTCCTTATCAAATAATTTTGTTTCTGTCGACATAATGGATCCTCCTAACAATTACGCTTCTTGGCCAACCGTTTCATCTTCAATACCTAGCTCTTTCTTAATCCAGTCATATCCTTCTGCCTCAAGACGCTGTGCTAGCTCAGGACCGCCTGATTTTACAATGCGTCCTTGCATCATAACATGTACATGGTCCGGAGTGATGTAGTTTAGAAGACGTTGGTAGTGTGTAATAATTAAGCAACCGAAACTTTCTCCACGCATTTGATTGATACCATTAGAAACAACTTTTAAGGCGTCAATATCAAGACCTGAATCGATTTCATCCAGAATAGCGAATTTTGGCTCAAGCATCATAAGTTGTAGAATTTCATTACGCTTCTTTTCTCCGCCAGAGAATCCTTCATTTAAATAACGCTGTGCCATATCCGGATCCATTTCAAGGAATTCCATTTGGCTGTCCATTTTCCGGATGAACTTCATTAAAGAAATTTCATTTCCTTCCTCTTGACGGCTATTAATAGCTGAACGTAAAAAGTCTGCATTTGTCACACCATTAATTTCACTAGGATATTGCATAGCTAAGAAAAGGCCTGCACGCGCACGCTCATCCACTTCCATCTCAAGAACATCTTCATCATCTAAAGTAACGCTTCCTTTTGTTACTTCATATTTTGGATGACCCATAATTGCAGAGGAAAGTGTAGATTTTCCTGTTCCGTTAGGTCCCATGATGGCATGGATTTCTCCCCCTTTTATTTCAAGGTTTACCCCTTTTAATATTTCTTTGCCTTCAATTTCAACATGAAGATCATTAATTGTTAATTTAGAACCTGCCATTACAATACCTCCATCAATAAAAGAAGATTTTATCTTACGGCAAAGCGCCGCAACCCTCTATTCTCATTTTATTCTCATTACAATCTTATAACAAATGAAAAGTATTAGCAACTCTTTCAATAAGTTAACACTTCGCACGTGTTGTAAACCTAGTACCACTTTTTATGGTAAAAGAATTACTTTTTTAGATTCCATTTTTTAATGTTACCCTTATCCATTATGTTCATGTATAAATGAAATTGCCATGCTTTTTTTCACTTACTACAAAAAAAAGAGGATTAGTATAAAATACTGAATCCCCTTTTCTTCATTAATATATGTTTGATTTTAAGAATGAATCTTTCTTTCAAAACCTGCGAGCATGCGCTGGCTCTTTTCATATTCTTCTTGACGCTTTTTTTCAACCTTCAGTCTCACATCGTGTTTTTGACTATACAACGCATATCCGACACCATGGGCTCCACGCATTGCTTTCTCCATACCGCTCGTATAATTTAAGTGCAGCTGGTTAATAAAAACCAATCCTTTCAACATAGCGATTTAAATTCATATAGAAATTTTACATCCACGACTTTTCAATGACAATGTCGAAAAAAAACGATTTTTTTTGCAGAGAACTTAAAAATCGCCATTAAAACGCTTACATCCATATCATACTCAAAATATCGTTTTTTTTATGATCAAAAGCGCCAAAAAAGCAGACAACTTTGTGTCTGCTTTTTTGATGTTTATTATTGAACTGAAGTTACGGCACCTTGGTATTTCTCTTGAATAAAGTCTTGGATTTCTTTTGACTTAAGAACTTCCACTAATGCCTTAATTTCTTCACGGTCTTTGTCCTCAGAACGAACAACAACTAAGTTTGCAGGAACAACATCACTGCCCTCAAATGCTATTCCATCTTCTTTAATATTTACATCGCCTTCTAGTGCATAGTTCGTATTGATTACGACCGCATCACCTTCTCCGCTTTCAAACGAAGTAGCTAATAATTTCGCTTCAATTAATGTAGAGAAATCTAGGTTCTTCGGATTTTCAACAATGTCTTCAACTCTTGCTGAAGCTCCGACTCCTTCCTTCAGTTTAATAACGCCTTCTCTTTCAAAAATTGGTAAAATACGTCCGTGGTCACTAAATGAATCACTCATAATAATTTTGGCACCGTCTGGAAGATCTTTTAAGCTTTTATATTTCTTAGAGTAAACCCCGATTGGTTCCTTATGAATTTCACCAACGCTTACAAAGTCATAATCTTTATTTTGTTCCATTTCAAGTTCAAGATACCCAGGCGTTTGGAAATAGTTCGCATCAAGCTCTTTATCTCTTAACGTCACATTTGGCAAAATATAATCAGTAAAAACTTTAATTTCTAAATCAATGCCCTTTTCAGCTAATAAAGGTTTTGCTTCTTCAAGAATTTCTGCATGTGGAACCGCTGAAGCACCAACCACTAATTTTTTATTTCCACCTTCACTAGTAGGCTCTTCTTTTTTACCGCCGCAAGCAGCTAAAGCGACAGAAAGTAAAGCAATTACTAAAAAACTTAATACTTTTTTCATTTTTTTCTCTCCTTAATTATCGTTTGTCTGTTTTCTTTGTAAAATAATCACCAACGAATTGGATGATAAATACTACTATTAGAATGGCTATGGTTGCAACTAATGTAACAACTGAATTATTGCGCTGAAAACCTTCAAGATAAGCGAAATGTCCTAAACCACCTGCACCAATGACCCCTGCCATTGCAGTAAAACCTACTAATGAAATAGCAGTAACTGTGATACCTGATATTAATGCCGGTAAAGATTCAGGGATTAGTATTTTGAAAATAATTTGGCTGTGGCTAGCCCCCATCGATTGCGATGCTTCAATTACACCTTTATCGATTTCTCTTAATGCAATTTCAACCATCCTTGCGTAAAAAGGAGCAGCTCCTATTATTAGTGCAGGTAATGCTGCGTTTGCGCCAAGTATAGTTCCAAGTAATAATTTTGTAAAAGGGATAAGTAAGACAATTAAGATAATAAAGGGAATAGATCTAAAAATATTCACTATAGCAGCAATGATCGTGTTGAAAAATTTATTTTCCCACATATTACCTTTATCTGTCAAAAATAAGAGCAATCCAAGTGACAATCCTATAATAAATGTTGAAAGAACTGAAATAGTTGTCATATAGATGGTTTCTTGGGTAGCGATTATTAATTTTTCCCATTTAATCATCTCGATGAAATCAGCCATTTGCAATCACCTCCACACCCACTTGCTGCAAGCCAATAAACTCAATTGCACTTGCAACCTCTGACTCAGTACCTTCCAAATGGATAAAAAGGGTACCATACGAGCCATTTTGTGTATGTGAAATTTTCCCTTGCAAAATATTCACAGTTATATCGTATTTTCGAATTAATTCAGTGATTAAAGGCTGTCCTGTAGAATCTCCTACAAAGGTTAACTGAACTACTTGACCTTCAGGATATTTCTCAAGAAGATGTTCAATCGTCTCTTGTGTTTCCTCCGGTTCCGTTACTTGCTGGAGAAAACGCTTTGTAATTGGCTCCTGCGGATTTTTAAATACTTCTAAAACTGGACCAATTTCGACTATTTTTCCGCTTTCCATCACTGCAACTCGATGGCAAATCTTGCGGATAACATGCATTTCATGTGTAATCAGGACAATTGTTAATCCCAATCGCTCATTAATATCTACTAATAATTCAAGAATCGAATCTGTCGTTTCTGGATCAAGTGCAGATGTGGCTTCATCACATAACAACACTTTCGGATTGTTTGCCAGTGCTCTAGCAATGCCGACACGCTGTTTTTGCCCTCCGCTCAGTTGAGAGGGATAGGCATTCTCTCTTCCTTCCAGCCCAACAAGCTTAATGAGTTCATCCACTCGTTTTAATCTTTCCTCTTTTGCCACACCAGCAATTTCAAGTGGAAATGCAATATTTTGTCTAACTGTTCTAGACCAAAGCAGGTTAAAATGCTGGAAAATCATGCTGATATCCTGTCTTGCTTTTCTTAAACTCTTGCCTTTTATATGTGAAACTTCATTATTAGCTACGACAACGTTCCCGCTTGATGGAATTTCAAGTCCATTTAGCATTCGAATTAATGTACTTTTTCCAGCCCCGCTATAGCCAATGACACCAAAGATTTCTCCTTCGTTGACTTCTAAATTCACGTTGTCTACTGCAGTGACTTGGCCTTGTTTAGAAGGAAATATCTTTTGGACATTTTTGATTGAGATCATAACTGCTCACCCTCTCTAAATCCCATTTACAATATAATAGATGAATAAAGAGAAATAACAAGAAAATGCCTTTCTGTTATGAGCAGAAAGGCATTACGACTTTATCCTTCCCCTCATCTTCCAAAGCAAGTCTGCTTTGTGTGAATTGGCACCATTTCATAAAATGACGGTTGCCGGGTTTCATCGGGCACATCCCTCCACCTCTCTTGATAAGAGCATTACATCTATATTCAATTAACATTTTAATCTAATTTAGCTAATCAATATTCATGATTGATATCGTATCATGGTATAAAGAGGGCGTCAACGGTAAAAAATTGGAATTATATATCTTTTTACTTATATTTTATGCCTTAAATAATTATGCTTTTGCAGTTAGCGAGGCAATACCTGTTGCTGCCTCAATTGCTTGCTCTAAATCTTCAATAAGGTCTTCAACATTTTCAATTCCGATAGATAGGCGGACTAGATCCTCAGGAACGCCTGCTGCCTTAAGCCCTTCTGTATCAAGCTGCTGATGCGTTGTACTTGCCGGGTGAATAACTAAGCTTTTCGCATCGCCAACGTTTGCAACATGTGCCCATAGCTCAAGATTATTAATGAAAGCCGCTCCAGCTTCTCTTCCGCCTTCGATTCCAAATACGACAACAGAACCTGCACCCTTCGGCAAATACTTATCCGCTAATGCTTTATCCGGATGATTGTCACTTCCAGGATACAGAACCCAATTAATAGCTGGATGAGCTTCTAAATATTCTACCACTTTCTTCGTATTAGCAATATGCTCCTTCATCCGCACATGAAGTGTTTCAAGTCCAAGTGTAAATTGGAACGCATTTTGCGGGCTTAATGCAGGACCAAGGTCTCTAAGAAGTTGAACTCTAGCTTTAATAATATAGGCAACGGCACCTAATGCCTCACTATACACAAGGTTATTATAGCTTGGGTCTGGCTGAGTGAATCCAGGGAATTTAGGAGAATTCCAATCGAACTTTCCACCGTCTACAATGATTCCTCCAGTTGTTGTTCCATTTCCCAGCAGCCATTTTGTAGCGGAGTGGACGACAATATCCGCTCCAAATTCTATCGGTCTGCATAAATATGGAGTCGCGAATGTATTGTCAATAATAAGTGGAACCCCATTCTCGTGTGCAATTTCCGCTACCTTTTCGATATCTAACACCTTTAAGCTTGGATTTCCAATCGTTTCAGCAAAGACAGCCTTTGTTTTTTCAGTAATCGCTTTTCGGAAGTTTTCAGGATCCTCAGGGTCGACAAATTTTACTTTAATGCCGTATTTAGGCAGTGTCACAGCAAACAGATTATAAGTTCCCCCATAAAGGTTCGAGGCTGAAACAATTTCATCCCCAGCTTCAGCAATGTTCAAAATGGCTAGTGTAATGGCGGCCATTCCGCTAGCCACCGCTAGGGCACCAACTCCCCCTTCTAACAAGGCAACCCTTTCTTCAAAAACTGTAGTAGTTGGGTTGTGAATACGAGTATAAATATACCCAGTTTCCTTCAAGCCAAATAAATTAGCTGCATGTTCTGTGTTTTTAAATTGATAAGCATTGTTTTGGTAAATTGGCACAGCTCTTGCCCCTGTTACAGGATCCGGCTGAAGGCCCCCATGTACACCTAATGTCTCAAATCGATAGTTCTTTTGTTTTTCTGACATTTTTCATCTCTCCCTTTTTCATGTGCAAATGTTTTTATCTTTTACTTATTTAAAGAAGAGTTAAAAAAAACCCTCTTCATAAGAAGAGGGCTGATATTCATCTCTTCTCATCTATCAGAGCAATTGCTCTGCTGGAATTGGCACCGCGTAAATACCGGTTGCCGGGCTTCGTAGGGCCAGTCCCTCCACCTCTCTTGATAAGAATATTTAATTGTTATACTTAAGTTATTATAGCGATACTATCATATTGATTTTAGGCAGTCAAGGTATATTTTAGAAATTTCTGATTTAATAATTATTTTTTACATAAAATGAAAAGAGATTCTAACAGCAATATTTTACGGAAGGTTGAATCGACTGATACCTTCTTCCACCTTATTGCCTCTCTTAATTTTTCACTTCCTGTTAAAATGGCATGAATGCTTTCTTTAGATCCTGATATGATGGCATCAAATTGTTGTTTCTGAATATCTGGATAAATGGAAATATGGCCATCCAGAAATTTTAACGGAACCTCTATATCCCCGGCTTTGATACAAATTAATAAGGAGGAATCAGCTAACAATTTCTGTAAATGCGATTTACTCTTAACCTCTTCAATAAATGAAGCAGCCATCTTTTCCATTTCCATCACCTCTAAAAACGAACATATTATTTTTTCTTCTATATCTACATTCAACAAAAGCAACGACATCCCTCTTATTTCTGTTCGACACAATAAAAGCAAAAAAAAGACAATGCCTCGACTATTTTCAGCATTGTCTTTCATTTCCCGAGAAATATATCTTTTATTTGCATGTATTAAACTGCATTGACGGTGGATACCGCTTTTTTTGTCTTATTATGGTTCTTAAATACTAGATAAAAATAAATCGATCCTACTAGATATAACGAAGCTGTAATAGAAAAAACAAGCGCATATCCCCAATAGGACCCATACTTTATCACAATCCCTGTAGATACAGGGCCCATTGTTGCCCACCCTAAATTAAATACCATTTGGTTTACAGAATTCGCTAAACCTTTATAGGAGTCACCTACTTTAGACATCATGAGCGACATTTGGATGGGGTTTCCCGCATTCATCAACGCCTGTCTAAATAAAAATCCGAGTGCGGCTAGTAATAAATTTTCCGTGTATGCTGTGAGAAGGAGAAATGGCAGTGACATGAGTTGAAGAATGACTACAGCCTTCACCTCCCCTACCTTTCGAACAACAATTGGTCCAATGATCATAGCAACCGCTGTTGCAGCCTGACCCATTGAAATAATGAAACCGATTGCTGAGTTGGAAGCAGAAAAACGATCTGCAAAATATAGATTGAGATAGGGAATCACTAATCCAGCACCAATTCCGATGAGAAGCTGTGCAATTGCAAAAAGCCCTATCATTTTAAAGCCATCACTTTTATAAAATTTCTTCTTATATGTTGTTTGCTTCTCTTGAATTTTGGCAGTTGAAGAACTAGTTTCCTTAAATCGTGTAATTGGCAGTACACCTATAAGAAAGAAAATACCCCCAATTATTAGTGTAATTCGAATACTAGTCAATGATGTTGTAAAAAATGAAAATAAATCTGTTAAGATTCCGCCGCTTAAATTTCCAATAACATTAGCTCCTGTCATAACCGCGAAATGCATACTAAATAAATGGACCCGCTGTTCAGGCTTAGAGTTCTCAGCAAGCCAAGGGATAAGCGAAACTTGAAGAAATGCAGACGTTATTCCCGTTAAAAAGGCAAACAAAAGCAGAAGTGATTGGATTTCAATGACACCTCGAAATAACAGCACAATGCCAGTTGCAGTTGCTCCAAAGAGCATAGCTTTTTTTCTCCCCATCCGGTCACTCATAATGCCCGCAGGAACAAGAATTAGAGCCGTGGCCAATGCAGTCATGGAGATGACCTGACCGTTCAATCTTTCAGTAAAGCCTAACTCCCGAATGTAAAAATTGTAAATAACCATAAAAATTCCAAAACCAATCTGCGTATAGACATTTGCCCAGATGGCCTGCCTAATATTATGATTATATCCTTTAATCTGGCTTGCCCATTCTCTATAAAATGTCATATAGTTTCTCCTCGAAAAAATATTTCGTATCCCTAAATATAATACATAAATATGGAAGCACTTGTAAATAAATAATCAGTGAATGTTTAGAAAATAAAACCAAAATAAAAATACCAGGCAAAATGACCTGGCATTTTAAAGAACACTCTTTATTCTATCTAATAAATAGGGAACAGAATGAAAAGCGTACAGTTTATCCTGAATATGTCCATCTTTAATCATGATGAGGCAAGGCACACTTTCTACCTCTAGCTGCTCAGCGAATTCAGACATATAGTTTAAATCGGCTTTCCCAATTAGATGATCAGGCAGCAGTTGTTCTATAACTGTTAACATTTTACTGGCTAGCTGACACGTACCGCATAAAGGAGTATACAGATATACCAAACCTGATTTGTGATTCTTGATAAGCTTTTCAAATTCCTCCCGTGACCATTCCTGCAATGATTCTCATCCTTTATCCAAAAACTCTGTGTATACATCTATATTAGCCGATAATAACACGGTAGCAAGATGATGTTCCGGAGCAGTTGCAACCTCGCGATACATACGATCGATATAAAGGTGCTCAGCCTCTGGAAATTCTCTTTTAAATTGTTTCCGAAGCTTTTCCCCAGCTGCATCTGCATCAACCAATATAAAAACATCTTTATCATAAAGCATATCAATCAATTCATCCAGTTTTGTGACACCTATTGTTCCGTTAGTGCAAATAATTTCAATTGGCTCACTTACTATCGCCTGTACCTTTCTTTTATCCGTTGTACCCTCTACAATAATTACTTTTTCTGTAACCGCCTCATCCATTATAATCACCTGAACTGAGTTGTAGTTTTCCCCTAAAAAATCTCCTTGAAAGGAAGTTATATATATACCATACCATATTCAATATTCTTGACTATGGTGTTGGACTCCTGCTTATTATATTTATTATTAGTTTGGCACATGTCTTTATGCTTTTTATACTTAACGGGACTATTATTTATTAAGCAGAAAAAAGAGGCTTCCAATACGGAAACCCCTTTCATCTCTCTGCAAACAGACCTATGTAAACTGTCCAAATGCAAGATCTAATTATTCATTAATCTTCTTTTACCATTGCTTCATATTGTTCAGCAGTCATTAATTTTTCAAGTTCACTTGTATCTGATAACTCAACAACGATCATCCATGCTTTTTCGTATGGAGATTCATTAACGAACTCAGGATTATCGCTTAAATCTTCATTTACTGCGACAACCTTTCCGCTTACTGGTGAATAAAGCTCAGATACTGTTTTTACAGATTCTACGCTTCCGAAAGGCTCGTCCGCAGTTACTTCGTCTCCCACTTCTGGAAGCTCAACGAATACAATGTCACCTAGCTCCGATTGAGCAAAGTCAGTGATTCCAATGCGTACTTGCTCGCCTTCTGTTTTTACCCACTCATGCTCTTCTGAATAACGTAATTCATTTGGTGTGTTCATTCTAAACCCTCCATTATTCTTTCATAATTGATCGAGTAATCGATCTCTTCCTTCATCATGGCAAAAAGAACGATTTTTTTCAATCCTTTTTTAATGCAAGCCATGATTTTTCGTAATCCTCTTCCTTAAAGCCAACAGTTACTTTCTGGCCATCTGTAAGAATCGGACGCTTAATCAGCATTCCATCAGTAGCCAGCAAATCAAGCAATTCGTCATCAGACGAAGATTTGACCTTATCCTTTAAACCGAGTTCACGGTATTTCATGCCGCTCGTGTTAAAGAATTTTTTTAAGTCCAACCCGCTTTTTTTATAAAGGTCCTCTAACTCGCTGCGGGAAGGCGGATTATCAGCAATATGTACAGCTTCATAGGCCAATTGGTGATCATCTAACCACTTTTTAGCTTTTCGGCAAGTACCGCATTTCGGGTACCAATAAAATGTCATAGCCATTTTTTCACCACCAAAATTATCATTCCAATATTTTCACATATTAAATCAAATAGTACCATAATTTTTTATGTAATCATAACTTTGGCTACCAAATGGATAATTCGACAATATTCCCTATAATCCTTCTTTATTAGAAAATTATTTTTTTGGATGATTGTTTCCAACAACAATAGGGTCTGACACAATTGCCAGAAGCAACAGTGCCAGACCCTTATTATTTTATTTTTCTATAAAACAAAACGCTCTGCTTCAATTATTTTTTCAGCTGCTTCACGTTTCTTCGCGATTACATTAATTGGTGTGTGACGGGTGAATTTACGCAGAGCTGAAATCATCATTCTTAAAGCATCACCAGTTTCCACAGCCACAAGGGTTTCTTTTGCATCCTGTTCAATTTTATTAAAAGCTTCCTGACAGAAGATTTGTGTATAAAGAAGCTTTTGCTTACTCTTCTCTAAACCTGCTTTTTCAATGGCTTTCTCGGTACGAAGAACAGCTGATTCCATCGCATATGCATTTGAAATTATGTCTGCAATATTCACTAATACCTCTTGCTCTTTTTCTAAAGCCTTGCCGTATTTTTGGGCTGCTAATCCTGCAGCAAGCAAGCCAATTTTCTTTGCATTTTTCACTAAATATTTCTCCTGAGCTAAAGGCTCTTCACCAGGATCTTCAGGCATCATCATCATAAGTTCCTCTTGTAAAGCCATCGCTTTTTCGAATAATGGCAGCTCACCCTTGAACGCTTTACGGATATAGGTACCTGGAACTAATAGACGGTTAATTTCATTTGTTCCTTCAAAAATTCGATTAATTCGGGAATCGCGATACGCTCTTTCAATTTCGTATTCAGCCATGAATCCATAGCCGCCATGAATTTGAACACCTTCATCCACAACGTAATCAAGGACCTCTGTAGAGAAGAATTTATTTAGTGAGCATTCAATGGCATATTCGGCAATGGATTTCGCTACTTCCTTGCCATCCTTAACCTCTTCTTCTGATAGCTTGCTCATGCGATCCTCAAACAACCCAACTGTACGGTAAACAGAGCTTTCTGCAGCATAAATCTTTGAAGCCATTGTTCCGAACTTTTCCTTTGTCAAATTAAATTGAGAGATTGGCGTTTTGAACTGCTGGCGCTGATTTGCATACTGTACAGTAATTTCAAATGCCCGTTTTGAACCTCCTACAGCCCCAACCCCTAATTTATAACGGCCGATGTTTAAGATGTTAAATGCGATAATATGGCCTCTGCCTAGCTCTCCTAGCAGGTTTTCCTTCGGCACAAGTGCATCTTCTAGAATTAATGTACGAGTCGATGAGCTCTTAATTCCCATTTTCTTTTCTTCCGGACCAACAGATACCCCTGGGAACTCTCTTTCTACGATAAAAGCTGAGAAATGCTCTCCGTCCACTTTTGCGTAAACAACAAATACGTCTGCAAATGCAGAATTCGTAATCCATTGCTTTTCACCATTTAGAACATAATGAGTGCCTTCCGCATTAAGCTTAGCCGTTGTTCTTGCACCTAGTGCATCTGAACCTGAGCCTGGCTCAGTTAAAGCATAAGCTGCCAACTTATCACCAGTAGCTAAATCTGGCAAGTATTGCTTCTTCTGCTCCTCCGTTCCGAAAAGAACGATAGGAAGAGATCCAATTCCTACATGTGCCCCGTGGGAGATAGAGAAACCGCCTGCACGCGCCATTTTTTCAGCGATGAGCGCCGAGCTTACTTTATCTAATGCCAAACCGCCGTATTCTTCAGGAACATCAGCACCTAGAAGTCCAAGCTCTCCCGCTTGCTTTAATAATTTGACTGTACGATCAAATTCGTGATTCTCTAAATACTCTACTTCTGGAAGAACTTCATTTATGACGAATTCCTCAGTCGTTTTCGCAATCATTTTATGCTCATCTGTATAATCCTCTGGAGTAAACACACGATCAGAGGAAAGATCCTCGATTAAAAAACTTCCACCTTTAATTAGGTTATCTGTTTGATTAGACATCTTTATTTCCTCCATTCAATTTTTTTGGACTGTTATGTTCTATGACTATGCCCTATAGCAGTTCAAACACTCCGGCTGCGCCCATTCCTCCGCCTATGCACATGGTGACGATGCCGAATTGCTGATTGCGGCGTTTCATTTCATGAATGAGCGATAGTGTAAGTTTCGCCCCTGTGCACCCTAGCGGATGGCCTAGTGCAATGGCGCCGCCGTTCACGTTTATCTTTTCTTCGTCTATGCCTAACTCTCGAATGATTTGGATCGATTGGGAAGCGAATGCTTCATTTAGTTCAAATAGTCCGATATCTGATAATTCAAGGCCTGCTAGCTTTAATGCTTTAGGGATAGCGACAATTGGGCCAATTCCCATAATTTCTGGCGGCACTCCACCGACAGCGAATGATCTGAATTTGGCCATTGGCTTCAAGCCAGTTGATTCTGCTTTTTCACGGTCCATGACCATGACCGCTGCTGCTCCATCACTTGTCTGGGATGAATTCCCTGCTGTTACCGTTCCAGTAACAGAAAAAGCTGGACGAAGCTTAGCCAATATTTCAATCGTAGAATCCGCTCTTACACCTTCATCTTGACTAAATGTAATCTTTTTTTCGATCAATTTATTGTCTTTTCCAATTGATCGTAAGGCTACGTCAACGGGAACGATTTCATCCTTAAACTTTCCTTCTTGAATGGCTTTTGCTGCTTTTTGATGGCTTCGAACGGCAAAGGCATCCTGATCTTCACGGGAAATCCCGTATTTTTTCGCAACCTCTTCAGCTGTGTGACCCATGCCCATATAATACTCAGGAGCTGATTCCGCCAATTTAATATTGGGACGAGTCACGTGACCCATCATCGGAACAAGACTCATTGACTCAGCCCCGCCAGCAATGATTGTGTCTGCGTGTCCGATCATAATTTTCTCAGCTGCGTAGGCAATGGATTGTAATCCTGATGAGCAGTAGCGATTAATAGTGATCGCCGGAACATTATATGGAAGTCCAGCCAATGCCCCAATATTTCGAGCCATATTTAAGCCCTGCTCTGCTTCCGGCATGGCACATCCAATAATTAAGTCATCGATATTTCCCTCATAGTTTCCTGCTCGCTTTAATGTTTCCTGCACAACGAGGGCACCTAAATCATCCGGTCTTACATTGGCGAGCGTCCCTTTCTTTGCCTTGCCAACCGGAGTGCGGGCTCCTGCAACGATAACCGCTTCTTTCATTCTATTCCCTCTCTTTCTTATCTATTGAAAAATGAACCCTATTACTCTTCCACTATATTAATTACGTAATGGCTTCCCTTTCACGAGCATATGCTGCATGCGCTGCAGCGTCTTTGGCTCAGCTAGCAGGCTTAGGAAGGCTTCTCTTTCTAAATCTAGTAAATATTGTTCATCCACTTCAGTTCCAAAAGGTACTTTTCCACCTGCAATGACATAAGCTAACTTCTTCGCAATTTTTAGATCATGCTCTGAAATATAACCAGAATAAAGCATTGTCTGTGCTCCTAAAAGTAAAGTTGCATAACCCGTTTCACCAACAACTGGCACCTTTTTGCGGATGGGCGGCTGATAGCCTCTTTCATAAAGAGCTAGTACTGCCTGCTTCGCATCATAAAGTAAATGATCACCATTCACACTAATACCATCAGCAGCATTCAAAAAATTGTTTTCGCGTGCTTCATCCCCTGATGTAGAAACCTTTGCCATAGCAATCGATTCAAATACTTTGTTTGCAACTTTTTGAAGATCAAATTCAACCCCATTAGGCAGGTTATTGAGATGCTTTAAATAAAGCTCTTTATTACCGCCTCCGCCAGGAATCAGCCCTACCCCAACTTCCACAAGCCCCATATACGTTTCGCTTGAAGCCTGAATATGCGCAGTTGGGAGACAAACTTCTGATCCGCCTCCAAGCGTCATGCCAAATGGAGCTGCAACAACTGGCTTAGAACTGTATTTAATTTTCATCATTGCCTGCTGGAAGTGACGGACGACCATGTCAAGCTCATAAATATTATCATCCTGTGCTTCCATCAGGATCATGGCAAGATTCGCACCAACGCTGAAGTTCTTGCCTTGGTTACCGATTACAAGTCCCTTGAAATTCTTTTCTACCTCATCAATGGAGTAGTTAATCATTTGGATACTATCTAGACCAAGTGCATTGCTTTTAGAATGGAACTCTAGCAAAGCAACACCATCGCCTAGATCAATAAGACTTGCACCGCTGTTCTTTTTAATGACGCCTTTTTGCTTTTTCAATCTTTTTAAATTTATTTTCTTCGGATTTTCAACTACTGGCTTGTATTCGCCATTTTCATAGAAAAAGAGATTTCCATCCTCGGCTTCTTTATAGAATGATGCATGACCGTTATCGAGCATTTCCTTTACCCAAACCGGAACCTCTAAACCAGCCTCTTCCATTTTCTTCACGGCTTTTTCTACACCAATGGCATCCCAAATTTCAAATGGTCCTAACTCCCAGCCGAAGCCCCAATTCATTGCTTGATCAATTGCAACAACATCATCAGCAATGGTTCCTAATAATTCAGCTGAATAAAGTAGAGCCGGACTTAATATATTCCATAGTAGCTGGCCAGCACGGTCATCAGCATATATTAACGCTTTCATTTTGTTGGCTGTGCCTTTTTCCTGCTTGCTTAATTCTGTTGCCGCTGTTTTCAGTTTCTTCCGAGGCCCATATTCAAAAGTGTTTGGATCAAGCTCTAGAATCTCTTTCCCTTGCTTGAGGAAAAACCCTTGGCCAGTCTTGCTGCCTAGCCAGCCCTTATTAAGCATCTCTTTCATAAAGTCTGGCACTGTGAAGACTTCTTTTTCCTTGCCTTCCACTTGCTCATAGACATTATTGGCTACATGGACAAATGTATCTAAACCGACAACATCAAGTGTTCTGAAGGTTGCGCTTTTTGGCCGGCCGATTAACGGTCCTGTAATGGAATCAACTTCTCCAACACTATAGCCGCCTTTGAGCATTTCCTGTAAAGTGACTAACAGCCCGTACGTCCCGATGCGGTTAGCAATAAAGTTTGGCGTATCCTTCGCTTCAACAACGCCCTTGCCCAGCTTATCTTCGCCAAATTGCTTCATAAAGCTTAATACTTTGGCATCAGTGTTTTTCGTAGGAATAACTTCTAACAACTTTAAATAGCGAGGCGGGTTAAAAAAGTGAGTCCCGAGGAAATGCTTCTGAAAATCCTCAGAGCGTCCTGCTGACATCGCCTCAACGGAAATTCCAGATGTGTTTGAACTTACGATACTGCCAGGCTTTCTATAGCGATCTACCTTTTCAAAAACCTGCTTTTTAATATCGAGATTTTCAACGACAACCTCAATGACCCAATCAACATCCTTTAAACGCTCCATGTCGTCATCGAAGTTACCAGCTTCTACTAATGATAAATTCTCTTTAGACGTAAGCGGCGCGGGTTTTTGCTTTAATAGCTTTTGGCGGCCTGCTTCACTAATTCGATTTCTAACTGCCTTATCATCAAGGGTTAACCCTTTTGCTTTCTCTGTTTCATTTAATTCTCGAGGTACAATATCCAGCAATAGTGTTGGGATTCCAATATTCGCTAAGTGAGCTGCAATACCAGAGCCCATCACTCCAGAACCAAGAACTGCTGCTTTTTTGATTTGTTGGATCAAGTTTATTTCCCCCTTTTACACCTTTTGAATGAACACTCATTCATTTTTATTCCAAAAAAATTTCTCGTGAATGAGTCTTATTATTTATAACTATAAAATATTTAAAATATTTAATCAATATTTTTTGTACATATTGGAAAAAATATTTTTTTCGGGTAACGGTCATAAATTGACATTAGACAATCCACTATCGGCTAATTTTTGCTAGTGGAAAAGCCCATATTGGGTAATCTACTAATGGAGGTGATTAGTGAATGGCAAGAAGAAAAAAGAATCCTTCGAAGGCTGGGGTCAGTGCTGCAAGTGTAAAAGGGAATGCTGGACCAACTGTTGAAGCAGATGGCGGCGGAAAAGTGAACAGCCAGAATAATCAGTTTAAAAAGAGCTAAGTTAAACAATTCATTCGAAGAGTGTTTACCTATGGTTTCTGCTCTAGAGGATTTTTACAATAACGGGCATCTGCTGACTGTTCTGATGCCCAT
>NZ_JBALNX010000041.1:55931-56129 GCF_036962035.1 Bacillus sp. JJ1773 | reverse complement strand
CCATCATCAACCGAAATTGCCTTTCTCGGGCATCAGTTAGTGTATGTGGTTCCCGCTTCAGCGGATTTTTGCAATTTACGGGCATCTGTTGACTATTCTGATGCCCGTCATCTACCGAAAATGCTTTTCTCGGGCACTAGTCAGTGCATGTGGTTCCCGCTTTTGCGGATTTTTGCAATTTACGGGCATCTGTTGACT
>NZ_JBALNX010000041.1:32011-55875 GCF_036962035.1 Bacillus sp. JJ1773 | reverse complement strand
GCATCAGTTAGTGCATGTGATTCCCGCTCTAGCGGATTTTTGCTAGAAGCGGGCATCATTTGCTGCGATGCTCATCGTTCAGCCTCTTTATCTCAGCTACTAAAGCTTTCATCTCTTCTTTCGCCTCGGGATAGGTTTCATTCCAGTGTTTCGTTAAAGGTGCCATCGATTTAGCGATATATGAATATATTATCCAGGCTTGGACCTTATCCTTTAACTCTTCATTAGAGTCACCGATTAATAGCTCGGTATATTTCTCAAGCAAGCCATCAAGCTTGTCCTTTAATTCTTGATTCAAGAGCTGCTTCCTCCTTTCTTGTGATTTCACTAATTAGTGGACAAGGTGCACATGAGTGCGGGCAGGTCACACAACGCTTCTTATTAATTGTTAAGTAAGAATAGCAGCATGTATTTCTCGGTCTGACCTCCGCCTTCAGCTCCTCGACATATATATGCTGATTATAATACCTTTTTAGCGGATTTTCCTTATTGCTGCCAAATAAGGAACCAGAAGCTTGAAAAATAATATAATGAAAATCCTCTTTTGAACGCCGAGCCATGTCCTCCGGCACATCTTCTTTTCCAAAAACTGATTCATACAGCCAGTAAATATAAACAGCAATATTTTCCCAAAGAATCAGCTTAGATACTTTAGTAGCCTTCGAAAGGCTATTAACTAGCGTATATAAGTGACTATGAAAAAGAATCTTAACCCCATTCTCCCGCCATTCTTCTCGATCACTCTCGACCATCTTTAAACGTACCTCATTAAAATAAAATCGCGGGAGCCATAATTCATCCTGAGAATTGGTTTCTAGTGAAATATTCTCAAATGAAATATCCATCTGTCTATTCCAAGCAGTCATAGCATACAGGTAAATGACCGCTAAAAAAGCATATCTTTTCATAAAAATGGAGGCAGTAACCTTCTCATTTGCTGCTCCTACATGCTTGCCAAGCGTCTCTAAATAATCGATTAAAACTTGTTCATCCTGCAGCAGTTCCATAGAAACGGACAATGGGGATGGGTACTTTTCCGTTGTAAAACGAAATGAAAGAAGCTCATTAATCTGCGATTCGGAGAGCTTTTGAACCATTGCCAGTCCCATCCTTTTTTAGAATACATCTTCCCTTTCCATAAGGAATGCATAATGGAGTTCCAAACAATGGATCCATCGTTACTTCACAATCCATCCCAAACACATTCTTAACTAAACTGTAATTAATAACGTACTCCGGCTTCCCTTGTGCAAATATTTTTTGATCTTTAATCGCCACAATATTATGGGCATAACGACAGGCTAAATTTAAATCATGCAAAACCATTACAATGGTTCGCTGTTCTTTTTCATTTAATTCAAACAACAAATCAAGGATCTCAATTTGATGTGTCATATCTAAATAAGTCGTCGGTTCATCAAGCAGAATCGTATCCGTGTCCTGAGCAAGCGTCATCGCAATCCATGCACGTTGCCTTTGCCCCCCAGAAAGAGAATCCACAGTCCGATCCTTTAATGGCTCAAGACTTGTCGCCTTTAATGCAGCATTCACCTTTTTCTCGTCTTCGTCTGACCATTGCTTCAGCCATGTTTGGTATGGGTAGCGTCCCTGCTTGACTAGCTGAAGAACTGTTAACCCCTCAGGTGCCGATGGGGATTGGGGAAGGATCGCCATCTTTCTAGCTACCTCCTTCGTAGACAATTTAGCAATTGCCTCTCCTTCTAGTAAAATCGCACCTGATTTAGGCTTTAGTAACCGAGCAATAGATCTGAGCAAAGTTGATTTGCCACAGCCATTTCCCCCAATAAAGACCGTCACTTCCCCTTTTGGGATCTTTAAATCAAGCTCATTGATGATAATTGTATCCCCATAGGATAAAGTCAGTTGATTCGTGACAATCGCCTGTGCATTTACCATACTCCGCTCCCTCCTTTAATAAACTCTATGAATTCCTCGTTTTAAAAAGTAAATATATGAAGTACGGCGCTCCAATACTGGCCGTGAACACACCAGCTGGGATCTCAAGCGGCGAAAACAGTGTCCGTCCAATTAGGTCAGCAGCCATCACGAGTATGCCTCCGATTAACGCCGAAACGGGAAGCAGTGCCCCGAAGGCAGACCCTACTAATCTTCTTGCCATATGCGGTGCCATTAAACCTACAAAGCCGATGCCGCCTGCAAAAGCAACGGAGCCGCCAATCAACGCAGTACTGATCATGAGCAATAGAAAGCGATTCCTCTGAACATGGCTTCCTACCCCTGTAGCAATATCATCCCCAAGCTCCTGAATATTCACATTTCGGGCCGAAATAAAGGCAGCCATGCACAGAATCAATATCCAAGGAACTAGAATGGTCACATGGCTCCAGTTAGAGCCATAAACCGTTCCTGTAATCCAAATATTCGCTTGACTCGCCTGATAAATGGGACCGAGAAGCATCATTAAAGTAGTGAGGGCTTTCATAAGGCTGTATAATCCAATCCCGATTAACACTAATCGAATCGGTGAAACTCCATCTTTCCATGCTAAAAAATAGACTAAAAAAGCAACAACCGTTGCACCGAAAAATGCAGCGACAGGCAGCCATTCAATGCTCACAGTCAGAGCATTGCTTTCATCGCTGAAAAGGGCGAGAAAGCCAACAACCGCAACGGATGCACCCCCGGTAATCCCTAAAATATCTGGAGAAGCAAGAGGATTACGAATAATACCCTGTAGAATCCCTCCTGCAACGGCCAGTCCAATTCCGACTAATAATGACACAATGATCCTCGGCAGCCGGAAAGATTGAACGACAAGACGTTCCATTTCTGTACCGCCTCCGAAAAACACCTTCACCACATTTAATGGACTGATCTTCATCTCTCCGGTTCCGGTACTAATAATAAATACTACTGCTGCAGCACTTAAAAGTATAAGAAAAATAAATAATGCCTTCCGATCAATTAAGAAAGAAATCTTATCCTTGTATACACGAAAACTTTGATATTGCCGCATTATTTATTGAACCCCTTTCTCGCGATATAGATGAAAAAAGGAGTTCCAATAACAGCTGTCATCACACCGACAGGCACTTCCTGCGGCATAATGATATACCTAGAGGCGATGTCTGCCATAAGAAGCAGCATGCCTCCGAAAAGTGCCGAAAAGGGAATCACCCATCTGTGATCAATTCCAACAACAGCACGTGTAATATGAGGGATCACAATTCCAATAAAGCCAATTGGACCTGCAACAGCAACTGCTCCGCCAGATAAAAGAATGATGGCTATTCCAGCTCCTAGTTTTAGAAGCCCCGTTTTCAAGCCTAAGCCTTTACCCACATCCTCACCCATTGATAGAATATTCATCTGGTTGGAAATGGACAAAGATAGAATCCAGCCAACGGCTAAATAAGGCAGTACGGCTAGTAGCGTGTCGAGCTTTCTGCCGGATACAGATCCAGCTAGCCAAAAAAGAACTTGATCCAAAGCCGTTTCATTAATAACAAGAAATCCTTGTGTCATGGAGGCAAACATCGCACTTATAGCGGCTCCAGCTAAGGTAAGCTTCATTGGTGTTAATCCTTCTCTTCCTATTGAACCAATCGCATATACACAAACAAAGGCAATAGTAGCCCCTAAAAAAGACACCCACGTAAAGATATGTAAATTGCTAAGGGAAAATAGTGTCACCACAATAACAACCGCAAACCCAGCACCCGCATTTATACCAAATATTTCAGGTGCAGCCAATGGGTTTTTCGTTAAAGTTTGAAGCAATACACCCGCGACAGCCAGACTCGCCCCAACTGCTGCAGCTATCATCGCTCTTGGCAGCCTAACTGACTGTATAATAAGATGCTCGTTCGACCCGTCAAAAGCCAAAAAGGCATCAATTGCCATTTTCCATGTTGTATTCGTATAACCATATACAATACTAAGGCACATAAGAAAAAGCAAAAGGAGAATTGATAGGATTAAACCCGTCCATCTTAGAGAATTATTTTTTAAAATCATAAATCTTAAACCTTTCATGAAAAGAAGTTCCTACATATTCAGTCTATGGGATGAAAAACACCATGTCAATGATTTTGATAATCATTTTCATTTACCTATTGACAGCCCTTTTAAACCATCATAATATTATGATAGTAATGAAAATGATTATCAGTAGCAATTAGGAGGTAACAAAAAGAATGAAGGCTTTTAAATTATCATTTACAATTATTTTTATGATGTCCCTTTTCATTTTAGCTGCATGCGGAAATAACAATGGCGAGCAAGCTGACAAGGACAAAGGAACAGATCATGCTTCTGAAGAAACAGGTTATACGGTACAGCATGCGATGGGAGAAACTCCAATTAAAGAAACACCTAAGAGGGTTGTGATTTTAACCAATGAAGGAACAGAGGCGCTTCTTTCAATGGGGGTAACACCAATTGGAGCTGTTCAATCATGGACAGGGGATCCTTGGTATCCTCATATTGCAGATAAAATGGCTGATGTTAAAGTCGTTGGAACGGAAAGTGAAGTTAATGTTGAAGCCATTGCAGCATTAAAGCCTGATTTAATTATCGGAAACAAAATGCGCCAAGAAAAAATTTATGATCAGTTGAATGCGATTGCCCCTACTGTATTTGCTGAAACTTTACGCGGAAACTGGCAAGAAAACTTTAAACTTTATGCACAAGCATTGAATAAAGAAGAAGATGGACAAAAAGTGATTGCTGATTATGAACAGCGTATTAAAGATATTCAAGAGAAGCTTGGAGATAAAGTCCATCAAGAAGTTTCCATCGTCCGCTTTATGGCTGGAGATGTACGAATCTATCATAAGGATACTTTCTCAGGTGTTATTCTAGAGCAAATTGGCTTAAAAAGACCTGAAAGTCAGAACGTAGATGATTTTGCAGAAAGAAATGCAACGAAAGAAAGAATTCCTGCCATGGACGGGGATATCTTATTCTACTTTACTTATGAAACTGGAGATGGCGAAGCAAGCAGCCTGGAGAAAGAGTGGATTGAAGACCCATTATTCCAAAATCTAAGTGTAGCAAAAGCAGGTAATATTCATAAAGTAGATGATGTAATCTGGAATACTGCCGGCGGTGTTATTGCTGCAAATTTAATGCTTGATGATATTGAAAAGTTTTTTGTGAAATAAAGATCACTTTTCCGAAAAAACCCGCAGCTTTTTTGCGGGTTATTTTCAATTTAACCACCTAACCTCTTGTCAATTCTTTCACATAATTTAAAATTTGTGAAAGAACGCATACTTCCAACATTTCACTTATTTAAGTTCCAAAAAAAAACACCCAATTCACTAGATGTTAATTCAAGATGAAAAGAAGGAAGGCTGATTTGCCTTCTTTTTATCTTCTTAAAAAGTAAATTTCACCCATCCATTCATAATCCCGCCAATTTCGGTAACAATACTCGTAATACCTAAAATGATGGTGATTGGATGAAAAAGTGGATTAGCACAAAGAAAAGTCAACAAAAACTAAGCAATTGGGAGAAAGAACTCAAAAAATCGGAGGATTTCACACAATCCTATCATATAAGTCAAAAGACAAATATTCATTTTTGCCTATCCTTTATGTCTACTTTAGTGGATGAACAAATTATTCAACAAGGAGTACTTCCGAGTTTACTTGAAGATGATTTTCATACAATTGAAGATATAAAAAAGCTTTTACCCATTGCTGACCTGGAAATATCGGATGACCCTACAAAAATCAGCCAAAAATTATTAAATGGCTACTTATTGTTGACTGTTGAGAATAATGAGGCGCAATTTGCTTTTATTTCCGCACAAAAAGAAATTGTTCGAAGTCCATCTCAACCCGAAATTGAATTCTCTGTTATCGGCCCAAAAGAGTCATTTGTCGAATCACTAGGACAAAACTTAAATTTAATTAGAAAAAGACTGCCCGCAGAGGAACTGATAATTGAGGAGTACACGTTGGGGAAGTTATCCAAAACAAGAATTGCGATTTTATTTATGGAAGGAATTACAGATGAAGCGAACGTAAACACAGTAAGACAAAGGATTAAAGAAGTCGAGTTTGATGCCATTACAGACAGCTCCTATATCGTTCAGCTTATTAGCGATAATTCAAACTCACCTTTTCCGCAATTGCTTGACACGGAGAGGCCAGACCGAGTAGTTGGGATATTGGCAGAAGGAAAAATAGCCATTGTCGTAGATGGATCACCACATGTCCTTATTACGCCAACAACACTTGTCGAGTTCTTCGGCTCGTTTGAGGATTATTTCTTAAATTGGATTCTAGCCTCTTTTTTCAGGCTCGTTCGGGTTTTTGCTGTTTTATTTTCAATTCTTATTACGCCAATATATGTCGCTGTCCTTACTTATCATTATGAGCTCATTCCTAATGACCTAATAGGAACATTGATTACGTCAAGAAGGATTGTTCCCTTCCCGCCTATACTCGAAGCGATATTTCTTGAATTAACGATTGAACTGTTAAGAGAAGCGGGAGCAAGGCTGCCGACAAAGGTTGGGCAAACAATTGGTATCGTTGGAGGAATTGTGATTGGGACTGCTTCCGTGGAAGCTGGACTTACAAGTAATGTACTTCTTATTCTTGTTGCCTTGGCTGCTCTTGGATCCTTTACGACACCCGTATACAAGATGGGCAACACGATCCGCTTACTGCGGTTCCCATTTTTGCTTTTTGCTGAGTTTTGGGGATTGCTCGGGATTGTCTTCTGCTTCTGTATTATGCTTACCCATTTAATAAGGCTGACTTCTCTTGGACGACCATTTTTGGAGCCTATTTATCCATTAAGGGTGAAAGACTTGAAAGATACAATCATCAGGCTGCCATTTTCAAAGGATACAACGCGACCATACTTATTAAGAACAAAAAATCCAGTTCGATTTAATAAGGAAAAAGCGAATGCTAAAAAAGATATTGATGAATAAGGGGGGGAAAGTATGCAGGAACAGCCTATACCTGAAGGAGTAAAAATATCCCCATTTTTAGTTTTTTATTTAATCACTTCTATGCAAATTGGTATAGGGATTCTCGGATTTCAGCGCGTAATTGTCGCCTATTCAGGGAATGATGCTTGGATTTCTGTTTTGTTTGCGGGGCTTTCACTTCATATCCTCATGTGGATGATGTATAAAGTCATGGAAACGGTCAATGGAGATATAGTCACAGCACATAAATATATTTTCGGAGATATTGTTGGCAAAATTATTAGTTCCATTTTTCTTCTCTACTTTTCATTGCTTGCTTTAACAGTCTTGCGCTCGTATATCGAAGTTGTTCAAGTTTGGATGTTTCCCAGTCTTAGTACTTTTTGGTTTTCCTTGCTGTTTTTGCTTCTTTGTACGTATATCATTTTTGGCGGATTTCGAACGGTTGTGGGCATCGCCTTTTTCTCAATGCTCCTGCCTGCTTATGTGCATTTTTCTTTTGGCTATAATTTGAAGTTTGGCAATTACATGCATCTTTTGCCGGTTTGGGATCATTCGATTAAAGAAATCCTTTTAGGTTCTTATCACATGTCCCTCACTTATATCGGTTTTGAAATTATTCTATTTTGCTTTCCTTTTATCAAGGAACCGCAGAAATCGAAAAAATGGGCCCATTTCGCCCTTTTATTTACTACTTTTATTTACACAAGCTTTATGATTGTGACGACTGTTTATTTTTCTGCAGAACAGCTTGAAAAGTCTATATGGGCAACATTAACGATGTGGAAAATTGTGAAATTGCCTTTTGTCGAGCGAATCGAATACATCGGAATTGCCAATTGGAATTTAATCATCCTTCCTAATGTTTGCATCGCCCTTTGGGCCGCCTCAAGACTGTTAAAACGGTTAATGAATATTAAACAAAAAAAAGGAGTTTTTATCATTGCACTCATCATATTAATCGTTAGCCCCTTTTTTGATACGCGTGCAAAAGTAGGTTTTCTAACTGATTTAACTGGAAAAGCGGGATTTGTTTTAAATTATATTTACATTCCAATCCTATTCATTAGCACGATGATTGCAAAGAAGGTGAAGAAGTCATGAGAAATCGGGGCAAGCTTTCTATTCTATTAATCCTCTCTATTTTATTGTCAGGCTGTGTCCAAAGGAAAGTCATTGATAATATTAATATTGAATCTGCAGCAGCATTTGATAAACTTGCTGAAGGCAAATTCATCGGGACGCTTCTCACCCAAGAATATCTTCCCGATAAATCAATCAAAAATAACACATATACATCCGAAGCTAGCTTAAGACGGGATCTCATGTTGAATCTTCAAAAGGAATCATCCAAACCCATCGTAACAGGTGGAGTATTAGTCTCGATTTTTGGAGACAAGCTTGTGGACGAAGGAATTATTGATTTTGTTGATACTTACCAAAGAGATCCAAGTATCGGGGCAAGAAATTTCTTAGCAACGTCACACGGAAGTGCCTTGGAAATATTAAAAGGAGATTATGGGCCTGAAGGCAATTCAAACTATATAAATGATCTGATTGAGCATAATATCCAGCGCGGGGATGTGCCCGAGACCAATTTACATATCTTTTTGCGAGACTATTATATGAAGGGGAAGGATCCCTATCTTCCTGAGTTAAGACAAATTGCCCAAAACAAAATGGAAATAAGCGGCTTAAGCATTTTTAGAAATGATAAAGAAGTATATGTCCTTCCTAAAAAGGAGATGTTCTATTTTAAGCTGCTAGTCGACAAGCATACGGAGGGCAGCTATAGAGTTCATTTAGAAAAAGGGAAAGATGCAGATGTTAAAAGCATTACATCCAAGCATAAATTTAAATTATCGAAAGAAAAACCGTTACATGTTGCCATTGATATTAAAACGGTAGGTGTTATCAAGGAATATACGGGTGAGAGGTTAACTCCAAAAGTAGTAAAAGAGATTGAAAAAAAGCTGGAAAAAGATATTAATGAAAAATGTTTAGAATTGATCAAAAGATTTCAAAAAGAAAAAGTGGACCCAATCGGATTTGGTTTTTTACATCGAAAGTATATTCGCGGCTATGATTTCAAAAAGTGGAAGGATGATTATCAAAATTTAACAGTTAAAATTAACACGAAAGTGAGGATCGCTGAAACGGGGGTAATCGATTAAAAGCGGGGCGAATAACGCCTCGCTTTTTTAATCAGTATTTGAAAACATATACTTTTTATAATGGTAGCGAATGGAGAAGATTAAGCTAAGCCCGAGCATATTCCCCATTAGTGAGCTGCCTCCATAACTAATAAACGGCAGCGGGATTCCCGTAATCGGAAGAAGCCCGATCGTCATGCCAATATTCTGGAAGACGTGAAAGGTGATCATACTGATGACCCCTACACAAATATATGAATAAAAGTGATTTTTCGTTTCCATTCCAATCTTGGTAATCTGGTATATAAGCAGAAAGAATAAACTGACTAAAACACTTGCCCCAATAAAGCCAAACTCTTCACCTACGATACTAAAGATGAAATCTGTGTGACTTTCAGGCAAATAGACTTCGCGCGTTCCATACCCTTTCCCGCTCGTTTCTCCTGACCCAATGGCAAGAAGCGACCTCGTTAATTGGAAGCCTGCCGAGCTTTGATAATTATACGGATCGAGCCATGAATAAATCCGGCCAAATTGATACTCCTTCACACCTAAATATTTCTCCAAAATCTCAGGATGCCAAAGGACAAAGTAAAAAATAATTGAAATCAACGTAAGACCTGTCCCAAAAATAGGCGCAAGCAGCTTCCAAGTAATCCCCGAGATAAAAATCATTCCTAGCAAAATGGAGATAAAAACTAGGCCTGTCCCAAGGTCGGGCTGCTGCATCACAAGCAATAAAGGAATTCCCGTAAATACGCCGAGCTTCATCAGCAGCTTGAAGTCAGTTTGAATCGTTTTGATCGGATTCTTTTGATGATGTTCATCAATCACTCTTGCCAGAACAAGAATGAGAAAAACCTTAACAAGCTCAGAAGGCTGTAATGAGCCCATACCTGGTACTCTATACCAAGCCTTTGCTCCATTAATAACGGGTGCAATACTGCTTGGAGCAACGATTAGAAAAGCCAGCAAGAATAATCCAAAGCTATAGGCATACCAAGAAATCTTTCTTAGCTGTTCCGAATCAAGCGAAATCACTGCAGCAATAATACCCGTTCCAACCATATACCAAACAATCTGCTTTAAAAGAAAATTCTCTTTATATTGCCCAGTCGTCTGAGCGCTATAAATCGAAATACAACTTACTAAAAACAATAAAAACACAATGAACACTAAGTTTAAATCTATTTTAGGAGGGGTTGTAGTTTTATTTGTAGACATAGCAATGGCAATCTCCTTATTAAAAAGCAACCAAAATAACAACACTTCATTATATTTTTTTATCAGCTAAATAACAACTTTAGAAGGCCGAATGGGTTTATTTCCCTTTATCCAAAATAACGCTCCCGAACATCATTCTTCATCCACTCTATATTATTTGGAACTTGAGGAATAAAATACCCGATAAATAATGGTGTCGTGACTGAACGCGGCACTACCTTTGCATAGATATTTCCAGCAAACTCGTAAAAGAATAAATTATAGCTCGTACAAGGAAACGGAAAATGATTCAGTATGTAGTGGGCTGCCGTCTGAATGTATTTCGCAAATGCCTTAATATCCTGAATATCCCCAAGCTTCACATTGAACTCATAAAACCCAACCCTCGGTGCTGTTGAGATTGAAAAAATCGTCCCATTTTTCTCATGAATGGTTATGCCTTCGAAATCGCTCGCTTGTACCTTTTCACCATAATCAATATCCTCTAAGCCAATAATCTGCATATGCGGATGAGCAATCGATCCGCCCGATAATGGTCCATGATTCTTAAAAAAGATCACGGACTTATACTTTTTTGTCCCAATCATTTCCAGCCAATGAGTCAAACCAAATCGAATAAGCTTATTCAAGTGTTCCTCAGGATAGATGGATAGCTCGCTATGACAATCATCCGTTTCAATTAAAACCGTTTGATACGTATGTTCTAGAACCGGAAATTTATTTTTCAATATGATAATCGAGCCGTCTGTCGCTAGAATATCTGTTAGCTTCTCCCTTTCGCAAAACGGGCATCTCTGCTCTTTATTACGGATGCTATTAGGCTTCTGCCTCCCAATTCCTGTGTTAAAAAATAGATGAGTACCTCTCATTTTGTTTGCACCTGCTTTTCTATCTGTCTACTCTCTATTTTATTGATTTTTCGACTATTTAGCGAGAGGAAGCTCTTATGAAAATTTTTCAAAAAAAAACGCGCAGTTCATAGACTGCACGTTTTCGCTTATTCTACTGTTACTTCCACCTCAGTATGTTCATGGAGTCCTTCATCATTTTTTACATGGATTCTGATAATAAAGTCACCACTTGCAGGGAAACTATAATCAGTTTTATATTCCCCATTAGTGCCTTCCGTCATATTCACCCAAGCCGGGTTTTGACCCTTTTGAAAAATCTCAAGCCTCACATCTGCTTTTAATAGAGGCTCATTGGCTTTTTGCAAATGAACAGCTAAGGCTGTTTGCTCCGCTGCTTTTATTTGATCTGGTTTCTGTAGATCAATGGAAACGTCGCTATCATGATGATGGTGATCATCACCGCTTCCCTCTTGATGTTCATGATGCTCAGCCTCCACTTCACCAACCTGGATCGTTTTTGTTGGCATTGTATGCATATCCCTTGCAGTTACATGGGATTGAACATTAAATAGACCATTTTCAGAGAATGTATAGGCAGCCACATATTTTCCTTTTTCCGTATGCTCTGCTACAACAAGCTCACTAGCATCTTTTTGCCCTTCTTTCCATATTTCGAACTTAACCTCATTTGCATCTTCAACAACTTCATCACCTTGCGTAACGGTCACAGCTAAGGGAACCTCTGCCCCCACTTCTGCTTTTTCGGGAACAGCTAAATCGGCTTCAATGATTTCAGGCAGCGCTGCCTCTTCCTGTTGCCCTGTTTCACCGCAGCCGGCTAATAATAAGAAACTTGTACATATAATGGCCATCAACTTTTTCACGTATTTTCCCTCTTCCATAAATTAATATCATCTAAACAAACTATAGATGTTAATTGTGATAAAAAAATGAAGTTTTCTCGTATTTAAAAGGAACTCTGCTTTTACAAGACTATTGTTATCATAGCAAAAAAATAATCATGAGCCTTCTTTAGTTTTCCCCTGATGAAATTTCCTAAACGATAAGCTTCTTCTATTCTTCTTCGTACGGGCATACATATGACAGATGGGGGGATCGTGATGAAAAACAAATCAGCGGCACATACTTTATTTTTCTATTTTCACGGGTGGCTTTTGAGTATTCTTTCCGTCTTTATTTTAGCTGGGATTCTAACTTCACCCCCCGCTGCCTTTACCTCTGAACATATGAATTCACTATTAAAAAATATTAAAGCTGACCAGCTATTCATCCATTTGCTTAAGGCTGAGAATCATTATTTTTACCATAACGATTCCAGCTCGAGCCTTTCTAATTTATCGGAAAATGCCTTTAAGCTTGCCACCAATATTAAGCCGACAGATATTCGCACCTTCCTGGGGAGAGAACTACCAGGGTACTCGATCTTCGATACGGGGATCGAAGTAGCTGGTGAAGGAACAGACTATACGAATTTGCCGTTCGAGTCCGCTCCGCCGATAGATTTCCTTTTGAAAGAAAAAGAGATTGCCAGTGAAAATCTCCCTAGCGAGGACACGCCGGATAGTACTGCAGCACCTCCATTGGATGGAAAGAAAAGCGTGTATATCTATCATTCTCATAGCTGGGAGTCCTTCAGCCCCTTGTTAAAAGGAGTCAATCATCCTGATGAAGCCGTAAGCTCTAATGAACGGGTGAATGTGATTGCGGTTGGCAATAGACTCAGTGAAAAACTGGCATTAAAAAGAATTGGTGTGGAACATGACAAAACAAATATGGCGTCACTTCTTAATCAAAAGGATTGGGACTATAACCAAAGCTACCTTCTTTCTCGTGAGGTGACCAAAACCGCCATGGCCTCAAATAAAGACTTAAAGTTTCTCATTGACATTCATCGGGACTCACAGGGGCGGGAATTGACGATGAAAGAGATAAACGGAAAGAAATATGCGAGATTGTTTTTTGTTGTCGGGAAGGAACATAAAAACTACCAGAAAAATTTACAGTTAGCTACAGAACTTCATCATCGACTTGAAGCAAAATTTCCCGGTATCAGCAGAGGGGTTTTCAAGAAAGGAAAAAGCGAAGGAAACGGAATTTATAATCAGGATTTATCTGATCGGGCACTCTTAATTGAATTTGGCGGTGTCGAAAATGATTTAGCAGAGCTTTATCATTCAATTGATGCATTTGCAGATGTATTCAGTGAATTTTACTGGGAGGCAGAGATGGTAGATGGCAAAGGTTCTTAATGCTCCTTTTTATTGTCTCCTTTGGACCTTTGTATCTACTTTTATGTTTTACTGGCTTTTCGGGCTATCTATTCTCACCATTATTTGTTTTAGCGCGGGCATTATCCTGTCTCTCATAAATTTTGTCGAGGACGAGATGAAAAAATATGAGCAGGAAAATGGGGAATAAGTGGTATTCGGTGCTTTCATTCTGCTTTAATAGATAGTAGAAACCTATATTGGAGTGATTAGATGAAGTTCGCTATTATTACTGGAGCATCAAAAGGTCTTGGATCCTCGATTGCGGAACGAATGATCAGTGAGAAAATTGGTGTGATCACTGTTTCCAGAACCGAAAATGCAGAGTTAAGAGAGAAGGCTTTGGTAAACAAAGTTTTCTATCAGCATTTTTCATGCAATCTTGCTGTTCCCGAGGAAGTAGAGAAAAACTTTCAGGAAATTCTATCTGTGCTGGAACCCAAAAAAGCAGAGGTTATTTATGTGATTAATAATGCTGGTGTAATAGACCCAATCGCAACAGCCGGCACACTTGATCATCAAGCATTGATTGCAAATGTCCAGATTAACTTAATTGCACCCTTGATGATCACGAATATTCTTTTAAAAAATGCATGTGTTCCTCTTAAAATTGTAAACGTATCATCAGGCGCTGCTGAAAGGCCTATTCAAGGATGGAGTGCCTATTGCAGCACGAAAGCGGGGCTGAATATGTTCACAGAAACAGCCGCTGCTGAACAAATAACAGCAGGAGCACCTCATGAAATCATCGCATTCAGCCCTGGAATTATGGACACAGATATGCAGGGGACGATCCGTTCCTCCTCTAAAGAGGCATTTAATGATCTTGAAAAATTCAAGGAGTATAAAGAACAAGGTATGCTTCGCCCTGCTCATGTAGTAGCGGATGCATTAGTAAACTTGCTTTTGGAGGCTCAAATAGAAAGCGGGAAGATTTATAGGGTAAATGAGTTAATTTAGATGTATAAAAGATTTCATAATGGGGACAATACGTACTACAAAGTGTATTTCCCCCTTATTTTTGTGCTTCCGGTTGGAGGCATTTTTTTGTTATTTTTCAAGAAGCAGATGCTTTTTAGGCTTTTATTAATGTGATTGTAATCTGCCTAATAAAACTGATTTTTTGGACAGGTTTATTTGAAAAATCCAAAACCAGTCCAGTAAACAAGGTTTCTTGGACAGGTTTATCGGAAAAACCCAAAACTTGTCCAGTAAACAAGGTTTCTTGGACAGGTTTATCGGAAAAACCCAAAACTTGTCCAGTAAACAAGACTTTTTGGATAGATTTAACGGAAAAGCCTAAAACCTGTCTAGTAAACAATTTTTAGACAGGGTTACCTAAAAAATCTAAAACCACTCTAGTAAAACAAAGTTTAGCCTGATTACGGCTTTACTGTTATTCAAAATTTTAGCTTACATAAAATAGAGCCTAATTACAAAATATAGAATGAACCCTGTTCAGGGATTCCCCGATACATATCAATTCATAAAGGAGCTCTAATATGACTAAAAAGTACAACAAAGGAAGCAAAAATCAAAACTCACCTAGAGCCAATCAGGCAGATATTGTGAGCGGCGATAATAGCAAAGGAAATAAGCGGAACAAGGATAAAAGAAATAAGATAGAATAACAATAAGAAGCTCTCCTTTGTCATTTTCATAAAGGGGAGCTTTTCTTTTTTATACAAAATACTTTCTCTTTCTTTATTCCCTGTTTTCCTAACAATCAGCCTCAAGACTTATATATAATTAAATCTAAGGCTCAATGATTTCTTGCTTATTATTTCATAAAATGAGTGTAAGAAAAGGAATTAATCAGAAAGCAGGGATTTTTTTGAAAAGAATATTAATCATTTTCTTCATTTTGATTGGACTATATTTATTGGTGACATCGAATGTAGCAAGCCTCTTTTCTTTTGGAAAAAGTGAAGCAGAGGCTAAAGTGACAAAGAGTATTGATCTATTAAATATTGATGCTTCTTCTATTAAAACGGTTATCATTCCAGAGAAAAGAAGCGATATTAAAGCGGAGCTTAATGGAAAAGGGGAAGTGTCCATTAAGAAAAGCGGGAACAGTATTCAAGTTAACTATAAAAAAAGCTGGTTTAACAGTTTTAGCTTTTTTAATAATAATTCAGTTTTAAATATTTATATCCCGGAAAGCTATGATCGCAGCATGGATATTGATGTTGGCTCTGGATATTTAGTCTTTGAAGGCAAGTCGAAAAATCAGCCAATGAATCTTAAAGAGCTTGATATCGACCTCGGTTCAGGAAAAATCGATTTAAAAAATTTGAACGTGGAGGAATTCCGCAATGATGTTTCCTCTGGTATGATTACGATCAATTCTTTAACGACGAATGATGGCACTGTAGACGTAAACTCTGGGATTGTTAAAATCCGCCAGTATGAAGGATTGCTAAATGCCGATGTTTCATCAGGACAATTAGATATTCAAATGGATAAAGTTACGGACCATATTGATGTCGAGGTTAGCTCAGGGCATTTAAAGCTCGATCTTCCAGAGAATGCTGATTTTACACTAAATGGCAAGGTAAGCAGCGGAATCATTAAATCAGACATTCCACTTACCGATAAAATCCAAGATAAAAACAAAATCAGCGGTAAATCAGGTAATGGAAAATACCAATTAAATGTCTCTGTTTCAAGCGGGCTTGTGAATATTTATTAATAGAAACTCTAAAAAAACTGGATTAACCATATCCAGTTTTTTATTTTTTTAAACAAAAAACGAACCTGCACACAAGCAAGTCCGCTAAATAGTTCCGATGATTATAAGGTTTGAAATTTCTCGCCTGCTGCTCCTTGTTCGACTACGAGCGGACACATGGTGATGCTGTAGTTGCAAATGGCCTCAACATCTTGGCGATCATGAGTCACAATCATACAGGTCATATTTGCTTTTTTTAAGATTAAGAGTAAGTCTTCACGGATGGATTCTTTCAAATCTGCATCTAAATTACTAAATGGTTCATCCATTAATAATACTTTTGGTTTTGGGGCAAGTGCCCTCGCCAATGCCACCCTCTGCTGCTGGCCTCCACTTAGCTCATGAGGATAACGATCTCCGAAATCCTCTAAATAGACAAGCTCGAGCATTTCCTGTACACGCGGCTTCCGATCCTTTCTAGCCATTCGCGATAAGCCAAAGAGGATGTTTTCTTTCACAGTCATATGAGGAAATAAGGCATAATCTTGAAAAACCATCCCAACCCCTCTGTCCTCTGGCTGAACAAATATACGATCATCGACAACCGTTTTACCTGCAACGGTTATGGTCCCTTTTGTAGGCATCTCTAATCCCGATATTAAGCGCAGTAAAGTACTTTTCCCGCTTCCACTCTGACCTAATATACCAACGATTTCTCCCGTATCCATCGTAAAGGAGAAATCATCAATAATCGGTGTTCCCGTTCGTGTATAGCCAAATTCAAGATTCTTTATATCTACTACCTTCATCGCTGCACCTTCTTATCAATCATTTGAAATACTACAACCGACAATACACTTATGCCAATAATCATCAAGGATGAAATCGATGCCTCATAAATTTGTTCATCCTTTGCATACTGAAAAGTCTTCGTCGCCAGGGTATCAAAATTAAATGGTCTTAACAATAATGCTAGCGGAAGTTCCTTGCAAATTTCAACAAATGTTAAAATAAATCCGCTGACTAAAGCTCCCTTAATTAAAGGCAGATCTACTTTAAAAAACGTTTTCGTCATGCTAAGCCCGAGCATTCTAGACGCTTCAGAATATTTTGTGCCGATTTTTTCAAATCCTACTTCAACCGCATTAAATCCTGTCGCCATAAAACGGATCGCGTAGCCGACAATTAGCATAACTAACGAGAGACTCAAGATCAATGGTGCTTTTCCTAAACCTATTAAGGAGTAAACAGGAGCAAGCCATTTATCAAGTGTAATAAACATTGCAAGTACGCCTATCGCAATAATCGCACCCGGAATGGAGTATCCTGTTGTTGTTAATTTTGCTAATATATAGGAACCCGCCGTGTGTTTTCGGCATACATTAGCAACGATCACTGAAAGAATGAGAATAATAAAGGTTGATATGGCCGCCACATAAACAGTTTGAAAAAATAGTGTATAAAAGGTATCGCTCCAAACCTTACTAAATGTCAGCTTTGCCCATGCTATTAACTGTATCAATGGAATGAGAAATCCCAGCAAAAACACAATCCCACAATAGGCAAAAGCAGCAGCAGCCTTTATTCCCTTCAGCTTCATTGGCACAAGCGGTCTTGATTTATTATTTAGATTATAACGGCGTCTTTGCCTCAACAGTCTTTCTAAGAAAAACAATCCAACAATTACGACCATTAGCCATGCCGCCAGCCTCATTGCTGAATCAATATCATACATCCCAAACCATGTCTGAAAAATCGCGGTTGATATTGTATGGATGCCAAAATAGCTAGTAACCCCATAATCACTTAGCACTTCATAAATGACCAAAACGGCGCCCGCCACAATAGCCGGTCTTGAGAGCGGCAATACTACCTGGATAAAAATTGCTAGCGGCTTTCTTCCAAGTAGCCTCGCATTCTCGAAAAACGAAGAGCTTTGGCTTTCCAAAAAGGCCCTCGTCATTATATAAACATAAGGAAAAAGAAATAATGTAAAAATAAAGATGGCCCCGCGCAGGGATGAAATCGACAGCAGCTCGGGATCAATTTGGTAATTAAATTGGTTGCGGAATGTTGATTGAATCACTCCCGTATAGCTGAACATCGTCCGATACGTATAAGCAGCGATATAGGGCGGAATGGCTAACGGCAATAATAATCCCCAGCGAAAGAAGCGTTTAAGCGGAAAATCATATGCTGAGGTAAGCCATGCAAGCGTAACCCCCAAAAACGCAGTAAAAATCCCTGTTAATGCGACAAGGATTACCGTGTTTGCTACATATGTTTTTAATAAATACTGGCGTATTTGAAACCAGTTATCATTTGGCTCCTGAAATAGCGAGAAAAAGATAAACAGGATGGGCAGCAGTATAACCGCCGCCCCCATCATGCTGATGATCCACCAGCTATTAAAATCTTTTTTAAAGAATTGTTTGATTTGGTTTATACCCATTTTTACTTCCAACCTGTTTTATTAAAGATCTCAATCGCTTTATGATTATGTTGTCCTAAAGTATCAAAATTAAGCTCTTGCATTTTAAAATCGCCCCAAGTTTGTAAAAGTTCTGGCTTCTTTGCTTCAGGATTAACTGGGAATTCATAGTTATTTGCAGATAAATATTCCTGTGCTTCAATACCTGTCATGTATTCAATTAATTTTGTTGCATTTTCAGGGTTTTTGCTATGCTTTGTTAAACCAATTCCGCTAATATTCACATGTGTTCCATTTGTTTCTTGGTTCGGGAAGAAGACACCGATGCTTTCGCCGACTTTTGCCTCTTCAGCATCTGCCGAATTCACAAGCAATCCAACATAGTAAGTGTTCATGATCGCAACATCACCAGTTCCAGCTGCAATCGCTTTAGCTTGGTCACGGTCACCGCCATCAGGCTGGCGAGCAAAGTTATTCACAATGCCTTGCGCCCATTGTTCAGCCTTTTCTTCGCCGTTTAACTCAATGAATGAAGCTAGTAAAGATTGGTTGTATAAACTTGTTGAAGAACGTGCCAATACTTTCCCTTTCCATTTATCCTCCGTTAGAGCTTCATATGTAGAAAGGTCTTCTGGTTTTACACGATCCTTAGAGTAAACAATAACACGTGCTCTTGTTGACATTCCTACCCAATTATTATCTTTATCCCTAAAGTGAGCTGGGACATTCTTATTAATAATATCAGATTGTACAGGCTGAAGAACATCATTATTTTTTGCATTTGCGAGAACTCCGCCATCAACAGTAATAAATAGATCCGCTTGTGTGCTTTCTCCTTCACGCTTTAAACGCTCAATAAGCTCTTCTGCTTCCCCTTTAACAACATTAACTTTAATGCCTGTTTCTTCTGTAAATTTCTTATACACTTCTTCATCGGCCTCATAATGTCTAGCTGTATAAATATTGACTTCTTGATTTTCAGCTTTTTTTGGTTCTTCAGCAGGTTTCTGGCCTTCAGAGCTGTTATCAGCTGCTCCACATCCAGCTAACCCAACTGTTAATAAAGCACTTGCTAGGAAAGGCTTTAATAATTTTGAATATTTCATGTATGAGTCCACCTTTTTATTTTTTTAATCTGTGATAATGATAATTATTATCACTCGTCTGTTTTTATTCTACTTTCCATCCAAGGATGAGTCAACCATTATTTTTAAAATTGCAATGATTGGTTTTAAACAATTTGAACAAATTGTGAAAAAAAGAAGCAACCCGTAACAGGCTGCTTCACATTAATTAATTCGTACTTCTTTTAAATGGCCACCAATTTGCTTCTCCAAAGTTTTTGACCATAACTGGGATAAACAATGGCAACATGATAACGGCGTATAAGAATAATCCGACAATGACAATCGCTGCAATTTGGAGTAATGACAGCATTCCAGAAGGCATCATCGCGGCAAAGGTTCCTCCTAAAATGATGGCAGCAGAGATAATGACAGTCCCCATTTTCCTCATTGAGAGCAGCATGGCCTCAGCAACAGATAGATTCTTATATTCATTGAAGCGGTCCATTAAGAAAATACTGTAATCTACTCCAAGGGCTATCAGAATCACAAAACCGAAGAAAGGAACAGCCCAGCTGATGCCAGAATAGCCTAAAATATGGACGAATACAGCTTCATTAATAGCCATCGATGTAAAATACGTTAAAATTAATGAACCAATAATATAGGCTGGCATAATGATCGACCGGAATAAAAAGACAAGAATGATCGAAATTCCAGCAAGCATTAGAATAACTGTGCGCGAGTAATCCTGATCAGACAATTGGCCTAAATCAGCATTCGTGCTCGTTACCCCGCCGACTGCCACCACCGCATTTTCAAGCTTTGTATCTTTCGTTGCCCTTTTAACTGCTGACTTAATTTCATCTACTTGATTTATTGCATCATTAGAATATGGATTCGCCTTAAAGATAACATCCATTGTCATCACTTTGCGGTCTGCAGACATATAAACGTCTAAGACGCGGGCAAAATCTTCATTTTCTAGCACATCATCAGGCAGGTAAAATCCATCCCGTGTGCCAATGCCAGATAAACCAGATAAATAATTCTGAGCAGAGCCAAGTCCTTCAGATACTTGATTTAAGCCTTCTGTACTTTGACTTAAGCCCTCCGTAAGCTGACCAATCTGCCCGCCTAAATCGCCAAATCCAGCAAGCAGCTGCTTCTGACCTTCATTTAGACTTCCTAATCCATTTGTCAGCTTAGGTACATTGCTGACAATCTGTCCTTGCCCATCCGCTAATTGATTTAGACCAGCCTGCTGGGCTTCAATTCCTGCGATTAATTGCTGAAGGCCAGCAGCAAGACCGCTTTGGCCAGCAATAGCTTTTTCAAAACCCGCATTTGCTCCAGCCATTCCGCCATTTATTTTTGCTAAACCAGCATTTAACTCTTGTACATTTGCAGAAAGGCCTGTTAATTGCTGCTGCAGCCCATTAATCGTTTGTTTCATCACCTGATACTGCGGGTCTGCTCCAAGATCTGTATATTTGTTTTCTATATAGCCAAACATCGCACCGTTTGCTTGGATGATTCCATCAGATAAACTAGCTAAACCGGTGCCAACCTTTTGATAGTTTTCTGTAAGGACGTTTAAGTTACCTTGTAATTCTTGATAGCCTCCAAGCAACTGTTGATAACCTGTTAATAACTCCTCAGCACCCGCTTTTGATTTTTCTAAGCCCGCTTTGATTTGATCGGAACCTGCTGAGCCTTGCCGAATGCCATTTTCAATTTTTGCAAGATTTGTTTGTATCGCTTGAAGTCCTGTTTGTATATCATTCGTCCCAGAAATTAGCCCTTGGATCCCATTTGTCGCTTCCTTTAATATGGGCTCAGATTTTGATAATTCCGTTCCTGCTTCATTTAAGCCTGAACTAATTTTATCAATTCCTTCTTTTCCTTCGCCAAGTCCCTCTTCAAGAGTTTCCGCCTGCTTGGCAACAAAGAAGTCTTCTAAAGGCTCTCCAGTCGGACGTGTAACGGAACGGACGGTGTCCACTAGATCAACCTTTTCTAACTCTTTGCTGATTTGTTCTGCTAGGCCAATATATTCTTGGGAATCCATTTTTTCATCATTTTTCAACACGATTTTCGTAGGCATCGATTCTCCAGGGCCAAAGCTATCTGCAATGGCGTTGAATGCCTTGATAGAGTTCACATCTCCGCTAATTTCCTCTAATGAGTTGTAGGATAATTCCCCGTCATACGTTGCGAGGAATGGCACACAGATTGCTGCGACAATGATTAAGGCTAGAAACGGCCGTGCCAATGAAAATTTCCCAACCGCTCCCCAAAGCTTGCTTTCCCCATGATCAGCTGTTTTCTTGGAAGGCCAGAAAATTTTCCGTCCCAATACAGCCATGAAAAACGGAACAATCGTAAATAAAGCTATAAGCAGAATCGCAACACCAATCGCAACAGCCGCTGCGGACTGATAAAGAATAAATTGAGAGAATCCGATTGCAGCGAAACCAATCATGACGGCAACACCGCTAAAAAATACAGTACGTCCCGCATTGCGGTACGTTTCCACAATGGCTTCTGCAATACTTTCCTTTTGCGAAAGCTCCTCTTTAAATCGGCTTAAAAGTAAAATACAGTAATCTGTACCAATCCCAAATAAAACGGCCACTAAGAAAATTTGTGTGTAATTCGATAACGGAAAATCAAATTTATCCACCAAAAATCCGACAATGGATTGTGATGCTAGATAAGTAAATCCAACCGTTAGCAGTGGAATGATTGGCGCAACAATCGATCTAAATACTAGTAACAGCACAATCAGGATAAAGGCGACCGTAATCCCTTCAGTTTTCTTTAATCCTTCTTGGGAGCTCGTCATTAAATCCTCATTGATAAGCCACTCACTAGTGTAATAATGTTCTACTTTAATATCTTTAAGTGTGCCATATAGAGCATCCCTCAGCTCTTTCGGCTCGCGGTCATGCCAGCTGATTGTAACGGATGCAAGAATCGATTTCCCGTCCTTTGAAACGAGCTGCTCCTTTAAACTTTCCTCATCGAAGTGGGTAAGAATATCGGTAATACCAAGCTCCTTCTCTTTATCCTTTAAAAGATTAATAGCCTTTTCAGCTTCCTTTATATCCTCTTTAGAAAGCTTTTTGTCATTATGGAAAATGAGAGCTACACTCGTTTCATCCCCCCCTCCCTCCTGCTTGCGGACGTCATCCATAATTTTTCCTGCAAGAGAGGATGAATACTCATCCGGGACTGTAATTTGCCCTTTTTCTCGGACTAATTCGGCCATATCCGGAGCTGACATCAATAGGCCGGCAACTATGGCAATCCAAGCAATCATCACAAGCCATTTATTTTTTATTATTCCATTCACGCTCTATTCCTCCACTTGTGGATTCTTACTGTCTTTCAAAATTTGATTCAGCTTTTCATAGGTTTTAATAAATTGGATGATTTCCGCTTGATCAAATTGAGTAATAAAGGATTCAACAAGCTTATGAACGCGTTCCTCAGTTTGGTTGAACAGTTCATTTCCTTTATCTGTAAGCGTTAAGTAAACAACTCGTCGATCATTCTCATCTCGGGTACGCTGGATCAGACCCTTCTCCCAAAGACGCGTAATAATTGCTGTGATCGCACTTTTTTGCACATAAAATTGTTCGGCTAATTCAGATGACGTGCAGGACTCGTTGTTTCGAATATACCTTAATGTATAATGCTGATCATTCGTTAAATCACTGCCAATCTGTTCCTTCACTAACGACTCTGCCTTACGGTGAACGGAAAAAGATAACTCCACATACTTATCAATAAGCTTTTTAATTTCTATATCTGTCATTAAGATGAATACACCCTCTCTTCTTCATTTTAATTCTATAGTTTAATTGTTCAATTGTTTAACTATTAATGTAGTTAACTATAATGTCCTACTTTGGCATTGTCAAGCAGCGAGAATGTGGGCATATGTCCCTTGGAAATTGAAAAGATTGGTTACAATAAAATTCTGATGACCGCTGATGGCGGATATCTATTTGGACGGGCACCTCACGGGGGCCTGATGACTGCTTACGGCAATTTTCTGTACGGGCGGGCACCTAATGGGGAGATTGATGACCGTTGNNACCGTTGACGGCCAATTTACATGCAGACGGGCACCTATCAGGGAGATTGATGACCGTTGACGGCAATTTTCGATGCAGACGGGCACCTAACAAGGAGATTGATGACCATTGACGGCAATTTTCGATGCAGACGGGCACCTA
>NZ_JBALNX010000041.1:0-31959 GCF_036962035.1 Bacillus sp. JJ1773 | reverse complement strand
ATTGATGACCGTTGACGGCTAATTCCCATGCAGACGGGCATCTAACGGGGCGATTGATGACCGTGATGAGCTATTTTTTCTCGAGACGGGCTCAATATGATGATCTAATGACTACCAATAGCAAATATTAGATAAAAAACCTGTTTTCCTAACCTTACATTAATCTGCCATAAAAAGCAGTTGCATATTTCACTTTTGTATTACAAAGTTTACGCGCCTACCTAAGGTAAAATTTCCTATTTTTTACTTAAATCAAACTTCGTTAAAAATTGCTGAGTATTTTTCAAAAAACGTGTCCCGCTATTCCTTATTGACTAAATTGAAGGCACACTGTAAGATACATCTAAAAATTCAATCTAAATTAACTGATAATCTAGTAGAATGAATGATACATGATTGCGAGGAAAATTTATGAGTTCCAGTAATGCTTTATTAATAAATTCACGAAAAAAGGGGATCATCCTAGTCCTTATCGGGGCTCTCCTGTGGGGAGTTTCCGGTACCGTTGCCCAGTTTCTTTTTCAGCATCAAGGTTTTAGTCCCGAGTGGCTCGTAGTAACAAGGCTATTAATATCTGGAACTCTTTTACTAGGCATTGCTTATAAAAAAGAGAAACATAGAATCTGGGCTATATGGAGGGTTAAGCATGATGCTTTCAGTATTATCCTCTTTGGAATACTTGGAATGCTGGCTGTTCAGTACACATTTTTCGCGGCCATCCACCACGGAAATGCAGCGACCGCTACGGTTCTTCAATATTTAGCTCCAGTATTGATTATGTGCTATTCGGCCTTTCTTTCGAAACGAATGCCTACTCTAATGGAAGGCTTTGCGTTAATACTTGCCATTACCGGCACATTTTTGCTTGTAACGAGAGGGAGTCTCCATACACTTTCTATATCTGGTCTAGCCCTTTTTTGGGGTCTGACCTCTGCTGTTGCTTTAGCCTATTATACGCTTCAGCCTCTTAAGCTTCTTGCTAATTGGGGATCTGCCATCGTGGTAGGATGGGGAATGTTAATTGGCGGCATTTTCTTTAGCTTCATTCATCCCCCATGGGTTTTCGTGGGAGAGTGGTCTTTGCCGTCTATTTTTGGGGTTGTATTTATTGTAGTTTTTGGAACAATTATTGCGTTTTATTGCTATTTAGAAAGTTTAAAGTATATAAGTGCTTCAGATACGAGTTTACTTGCCTGTGCAGAGCCATTAACAGCCGCATTCTTAGCCATCGTTTGGCTTCATGTTACATTCGGCTATGCCGAATGGCTCGGAACTATTTGTATTTTGAGTACGATTGCGCTGCTGTCGGTTAAAAAAGAAAAAAGACCTGTGCAGGTGATGGAGAATGTGAAATATAATGTTCATCAATAATAGTAAGGACCGACCATATTTGGGCGGTTTTTTTTTTTGGACAGCTTCCGCACTTCCTTCAAAAACCTGTCCAATAAACCCAACTTGTTGGACAGCTTCGGCACTTTCCCCAAAAACCCGTCCAATAAACTAATTCCTAAGATAATGAAATCACAATACCTATCCATCGAACCTGTTGTTTCCTTTTATTTCATTTCTATATACACAAACTGCCTTTTTAACGGTTACCCTTTTCCTTTCCAAGGTGGATCGGCGCGATCGTGTAAAGTTCGGTTGAGTTTGGATATCCCCCAAGGAATAACCGATGTCATGGCGGCAAGGAGGATTGTAGGAATGGATGGAATTCTATCGATGATTACGTTCCACATTCTTGTATTCTCCCCTTTCTATTTTACTGTTTCAATGGAAGCACCGATTTGTCTTATCTTGAATTTGACCTGAACGTCAATTTTACTTTTTTCAAAGTAGTTCATCCCTCTGTCCCAATCTTTTTCGAGCTTTGTCCAAGTTTGGTGATGCTCCTCTTTTAAATGACTTCCTAAACCAAGGACATCAGCCTTATACTCTTTTTGGACTTTTTCAATCGTTTGAAGAATAATCTGTTCGATTTCCTTGGATGTTTCTTCTTCAAATCTGGCAACTGTTGATAGATTCGCTAATTTTTGATTTCCGAATGATTCACCAACATTCCCTTCTGCAACTAATTCGATTTTAAAATGAATTTGGTCTAAGTCTGAAACACTCGCTTTCATGTTACTTTTACCACTTTTAATTTCAACAGTTACAAACTGGTCATCCATCACAAGATCTATTGATGCACTTTTAACCCCGCCTATGATAAAGTTTAAACCCAATGTTTCTCTTTCATTTAAGGTTCCTATCATTTTTAGATCCTCTGAGTTAAAAACAGCTGCTCCAGAAATCCTTGCATCCTTTTCATTTACAAAAATTCTTGGAACGACAAAGCTCTTTCCTTTTAATAAATCGCTATGAATTTCGCCTATATTTGTAAATGGTAAAAACCTAGCTGATTTTTTAACATTTTCACTGATAGAATTAATAAACATAACAGGAAGTTTTTCGTTTTGTGCATTTACTTCCAACGCCTTTTTAGCCTCACCTTCCGTAATAACTACCTTTGCCGCCCTACGCATTTCATGATCACGAACAAAAATATCTAAGGCATCATAAAGATATCCCTTTTGGGCAAGCTCTTCGGAAAGCAGGATAACCTTTAGATGCTGCATATATGGAATGCGGCTTGTTTCAGAAGCCATTTGTCTTGTTATTTGAAAAATGGTTTTTCCTTCTGAAGTAAGATTAAGGTATGGTTTATCGCCAGACGCTCCATTGTTTGTTTGATTGCCTCCACTTGAATTTCCTTGAATATTCCCGGGTACTACAAATTGATAGGTCAACCGATAATTTTCTTTTCGCTTACCTTCAATTTTTATATCACTCTCTTGATCATTAGCAGTATCAATAGCAGCACCAATTACAAAGCCCCTCTCTTCAATTTCAACCCTATCCCAACAGCCAGCCAATAATAATACAAGGACCGTAACCAACAGACTTTTTCCTATTTTACCCATCCGCTCTCACCCCGCGAATCGTAGCAATGACAAGTAAAACGAATGGGATGACTGTACTAAATATGATCCCCGCATAGCCAATCCATTCCCCAAAAGCAGAAATCTCAAGAAAGTTTTGCGGAGTCATGGCAATGATAAAAATCAATGGCGATATGATAAAAATTAGTATCATTCGATCTGCCTTTTTAAAAATAGAACTTAACGCTAATAGGGTAATATCTAAAGCCATGGCAGCTGTGCTAAACAGGGTCATTACCCAAATGGTGAAAAATATAGATTCAAATCTTTCAAAGAACCCTCCTGGTATTTCAACCACCTTTCTAATTCTGCTGTTGGATATAACGTGTTAGCTGCCACTTCCACCCCAAACACACCAATGACGAATACAAATACGAGTAAATATAAAAACAGCGGGATGCTCATTCCAATCATAGCTGCCTTTTTTGTATTTTTTGGATTATTTATATAAGTGTTGTAAAATAAGAGAATTTCAAAGCCTAAGAATGAAAAAACTGTTTCCTTTGACCCTTTTAAAATGTCCTTCCAGCCTGTAATAAAAAATGGCTTTATATGTTTATAATCAAAAAAACCAATATTCATTATGATCAAAATAAGAACGATAAGTAATACTACAGGCATGAACATGAGATTCACACGAAGAAGAACTGCACTTGAATCTGAAACAGCATAGATAACAACTAATAAAAAGACAAAACAAATGACTTCAACAGGAGTCCGATCAAATAAGTATAATTTGGAAATGTCAGCAACTCCTCTCGTCTCATAACTAACAAAGAGCATCGTGAACATTGAAAATAATAAGGTCAGGATTGTTGCAACTGGTTTATTAATGATTAGAGACGTAAACTCATGGAAATTCTTCTTTGGAAATCTAGCGAGCAATGTGGCTAATACCCCTACAAAACAAATAGCAGTAACTCCCCCTAACACAATAGATATCCAACCATCTATTGAATTTGTGGCTTTTACAATTGTCCGAGGGAGGGTAAGGACGCCAAATCCAATGACCATATTTGCAACTGCCATCATAACTTCTTTTCTGCCAACTTCTCTGTCACCATATTCAAAGGATTTCATGATTGCTCATCCCCTTTATTTGCTCGAGTGTCATCCTCTGTCTGTAAATATTGCGGCCTTTTTGTCAACAGTGTAATAGGAGCACGAAAAACGATATCCTTCCAATCATCCTTAAATGTCGGCGAATACGGAGCAGAATATGGGATTCCAAAACTCGTTAATCTAGCGATATGAATGCTAATCATAATATAAACAAGAACTATGCCGTAAAGTCCGAAGAATCCCGCTGCAAGCATTGTGCCGAATCTCAGTATCCTAAACGCAATACCCGCACTGTAGGATGGAATGGCAAAAGAAGAAATAGCTGTAACAGCAACAACCATGATCATAATGGGACTTACGATACCAGCTTGTACGGCTGCATCCCCAATTACTAAACCTCCGACAATTCCAATCGTTTGGCCAATTGGTTTTGGCAGCCGAACCCCTGCCTCTCGGAGCAGCTCCAATGTTGCTTCCATCATAAATGCCTCGATAATTGCCGGGAAAGGGACACCTTCTCTAGAAGCAGCAATTGAAAAAGCTAATTTTGAAGGGATCATCCCTTGATGGAATGACACCAAGGAAATATAGATAGCCGGTAAAAAAATCGCAAAAAAAGCGGCAATAAATCTTAGCATTCGCAGCAATGACCCGATAAACCAACGTTCATAATAATCTTCTGGAGATTGAAAGAGTGAAACTAAGGTCGTTGGAGCAATTAAAACAAAAGGAGTACCATCTAATAGGATCGCCACCTTCCCTTGTAAGAGGGAGCTTGTTGCCTTATCTGGTCTCTCCGTGTGAAGCACCTGTGGAAAAGGGGAAAAAAAGCTATCCTCAATCCACTGTTCAATCGTTCCACTTTCAGGAGCATCATCGATATCGATTGCCTTTAGCCTTCTATTCACTTCCGCCAGAATATCCGGATGAACAATCCCTTCAACATAGCATACGATTAGATCTTTCTTTGATCGCCTGCCAACCTTATAGGACTCAAAACGAAGGTTTGGATCCCGTATATGCCTGCGAATCATCATAGTATTGGTACGAATATTCTCGGTGAAACCCTCTCTCGGACCCCTAACTAATGATTCAGTCGCAGGCTCTTCAATTGATCGAGTCTCCCATCCCTTGCTCCCAACAATCAATACTTTATTCGTGCCGTTAACTAGTAATGCTGTATCCCCGGACAAGATAGCCAACATCACCTGATCAAATGTATCTGCAGTCTGAAGTCCATCATTAGAAATGACCCCATTCTTCAGTTCTTTTAATATATCTTCTCCAGATGATGGAATGTCCTCTTTAGCATTTGGAATGCCAAGCTGAATATTTTTAATAATTTGGTTATTTATAATGTCTTTATCTACTAATCCATCAATACAAACGATGGCACACTTATGTTCACTATTACCTAAAGTGAAAACTCTTTGTATGAGATCATCCGGTGAGTTTAATAACCTTTTAATGCTGTCAAGATTTGCCTGGAGATTTGAGTAAATCGTACTTGGAATATCTCCTTGCTTATGATCAGTAAGCTTTCTTTGATTTTTGAATGGTTTATTAAATAATTGCCTAAGCATGCAGAGGTCCTCCATGGAAAACAAAAAGGGAAATACTCCCTCGTTGTGGAAAGATAAACATATCTTCCCCAGGAAAAACAAGGATATGTGGAATTTCATACACTTAGTACTTTGGAAGGATAACAAAAGGACAGTCCATAGAATTGAACTGTCCTTTTTTACTATATTAAAATGTTCAAAGCCCTTCTTAACTTTTTTTCAACATGTAGGCATCGCCGAGGAATTAGGTTTAATCCCGCTTTGGTCGTAAGTGGCAAACGAAGATGACTATGAATGGATAAATTCCCCATCCTCTTCGTTTAAATTTTAGTCAAGGAATATTATATTAATAAATCATGGTGTAAAGATGAATACTAAATTATTAAGTGCTCTTGCCGAGCCAAATCGATTAAGGAATGTTGAATCCTTAGAGACGGCCCACTTACCATGGGAGAAATTGCAGACCGACTTCAGATTCACCAGCCATTGGCATCTAAACATTAAGTGGGCATTATAAAACAGGTGTGACTGAAATTTTATGCGGAAGCAAATCATCGAATCTATAAGCTCCATCCAGAACCCTTTAGGCATTTAACATTTAGTTAGAACAGTATCGTGAAATCTGGGAAGAAAATCTTGAAAGCTTGGAACCTTATCTAAAAGAACTACAAAATAAAACACATTCATTGGAGGAATAAAATGTTTACAAAAACCGAAATCACTCATACATTCAACGCTCCTCGTGAGCTTGTATTTAAAGCGTTTACCGAATCAGAGCATTTGCAGAACTGGTGGGGCCCAAAAGGGTGGACTTTTGAGATTTCTAAGTTTGAGCTTCGCCAGGATGGTGTCTTCCATTACAGTCAGACATCTCCTGACGGTAACGTAATGTGGGTAAAATTTATTTATCATGAAATAAATGCTCCAGAGAAACTCGTTTATACTTCTTTCTTTTCTGATGAGAATGGTAATATCGTACGTGCTCCTTTTAACGACAACTGGCCTCTAAAAATTAGCAATACTTTTACATTTACTGAGTCTGAAGGAAAAACAATTCTTACGATGATTGGGACTCCTCTATCTCCAACTGAGGAAGAAATTAAAACTTATGAGGAGTTGCAAGAAATAGTTCAGGAGGGCTTTTCAGGAACCTTCGTTCAACTGGCTAATTACCTATCAAATATTTCAAGAAACTGAAATAGGTCGATAAAGAACAAAGTGAAAAGTCCTCCATTCAATGATATGTTTGTTTAACTGTTAATTTAAGAAAATTACTTCCTATATCACCTTATGATTTACCAGTTTACTTTTTTGAGATAAGCGTTTCTGCCAAACAATTGTTACTAACATTGTCAAAACTAAGAAAAATAGACCCATAATGAATGGATAGATTATATTAACATCATATAACATCCCGGCCAGTGTTGGTCCGAGAACATTCCCGATACTCATGTAAGCATTATTCATTCCCATTGCGAAGCCTTGTTCATTCCCAGCCATTTTGGAGATAAGAGTATTTAGGACGGGACGAAGAATAGAAGTGGCAAGGAAGATTAAAAGAGTAATCCCAAAGAAAAGTGCATATGAAGAAGCAAACAAAGAGAGAAGGAAACCAATTGCTGCTACTCCTAAAAAAACATTTAGGACAACACCTTCTCCATAAAGACTAACGATCCGATCAACTACGAAAAGCTGCACAATGACGCTTACAATACCCGTAGATGTTACCATCATCGCAATTTGCTGTGGAGTTGCACCAAATTGATTATCAACAAATAAACCAAGAACTGATTCGAATGCCATTAATCCAAAACTCATTACGAGCGTTATAATCAACGGAATAAAGTAAGGCATCTTCACAGATCGAATCATTTTTCTAGCCATGGATTCTTCATCTTCGGAAAAATCCATTATTTCTGATGTTTTACTTTCCTTTAGGATATAGATGGAAAATAATACGGCAACAAGTGATACAAGTGCAGAAATCAAAAGTGGAACCTTTAATCCAAAATCCGCCAAAAAACCGCCTACGCCCGGGCCAATAACAATACCTAGTGACATTGAGGCTGATAATAAACTATTTCCTTTTGCTCGTTGATCCAACGTAGTAATATCCGCTATATAAGCAAATATAGCCGGTATGAGCAATGCTGCGCCAATGCCTCCAATGATTCGAGAAGCATATAGCCACCAAATAGAATTAAAGCCATAAAATACAAACATGGAAAGCGTCAGCCCTATTAAACCATAAATAATCATCTTTCTGCGTCCGTATTGATCAGCCCATTTCCCTGCAATCGGAGAAAAGATTAATTGCGCTCCTGCAAATAGTGCAATCATTAAACCCGCGGCTGTACCACCTTGATTAATGGATTCTAAATACGCAGGCAAAATTGGGATAATAATCCCAAAACTTCCAATAGCAATGAACATATTTATCATCAATATCAATATTTTTTTCCGTTGTTCTGTATTCATGATTGTTACCCTCTCATTCTCTATTACATGCCAACCTAATAATTAACTTCACTTTTTACCTGAGTTGAATCACCTTGGAAAGAACTTTTCTGCTATTCAAGACAAATAATAATTTTTACATTAATACTAGGCAATTGTCAATAATCCGATATCCTTTTTATGATCAGCCAAACTAGCTTGTTGTTCCAAATCGCTTAGCGTTTCTGGCTCGAGCACGTTCCGCTTCGATTTCACGATTGCGCGGGTCGGCACTTGTTTCAAGGGAGCAAAATAATTCCCTAGAAATTCTTGCTACCTCATTAACCGCACGATTAAACGCTTCATCGTTCACCTTTGACGGCTTGTTAAAGCCTGTTATCTTTCTTACGTACTGAAGAGCTGCTGCGTGAATTTCTTCTTCGGTAGCAGGGGGATCAAAATTAAATAAGGTTTTAATATTTCTGCACATAAGTTTCTCCTCTTTCTTTCATTAATAACTACTTCCCATTCTACAAATGGCGATGAATATCCTTTTATTCTCAAAATGCATTTTTTAGAAAGGAACTGATCCGAGTAGTAATTCGTTCCGCAAATGGGGGCTTTGAAATGCAGCTAAAATAGCAAAAACGCCCAGATCATGTGCTCGGAGCGTTGATTTGTTCAATACTTCACCATTACTTAGCAAAAGTTTAACGGACTCCCATTCCGCTATTTACTTAAAATCCCCCAACTTCCAAAAGTGAACGGACACCAGTGCCGTTAATCGATGAAAATCATACAAAATTAACACTTTTGAACCTTATTAACGGAACATTAGTCCGATAAGACTATGAAATAAAGGTGATTTTGTGAAATAGCGGAACCACAGTCCATAATTTTCCTCAACCTGAACAATTCGATGAATTTACTACTTCTATTTCCATATTAAATTTAAGGTTAGATTCTACCTTGTCTGGGACCAGACACCACATGACAAAACTAAGCAAAGGCGGAACTTCTACTCTTGCTCTCGATTCTCCGTCCGATCCATAGCATCATCGGCACCTTCGCCCGCCTTGTTGCCTAGTGCACCGCCAGCAATAGCGCCTGCAACTGTGCCAAGCGGACCTAACACAGAACCCACTGCAGCACCAGCAGCAGCACCGGCTCCCGTTCCAAGTGCCTCACCAGCATCGATGTCATTACGATTTCGCTTTTCGTCTGCCAATTATTTCACCTCCATGTTTGGGAAGTGCTATTGCTTTCACAATTATACACATCCCTCAAATGTATTTTGCTCTACAATGTGAACTTTTAATTATAACTAACTGCTGGTAAGTTTAGTCACTAAGTTTTCGCATTGATTTGAGACAAAGTGTACTTGATAAATTGAAAGAACGCTTCAATTTTGAAGCGTTCTTTCTATCTTCCTTTATTCCTTTGCTAACATTCCTTGTGCCGGAGCTTTCATATTGTAAATTGGCAAAATGACGAGAAGTCCAATAACAAATAGAACAGCTGCAAACTCGAACATCGTAACAATCGATGTCATTTCTTTTAGGATACCTGCCAAACTCATTGTTATTACCATAGCCCCACTGAAAAGCGGACTTAATGTTCCATTAACTCTTCCAATGAATTCAGATTGGGTATTTTGAAGGATTAGCGTATTAATCCCAATTTGGATGCATGGAAAGAATAAACCGTTCACAAATTCTGCTCCAAGCGTAAGCGGTAAATTAGTAGAGAAACCAATCACACTCATCCCTACTGCATTTGCTAGCATACCAATGACCAATAGCTTTTGCGGCGGAACAGACTTTGAAAACATAACTGAGATCGCTCCACCTACTATCATCCCGATTCCGTTTGCCATTAATAGCCATTGTAAGCTTTCTTTTGCTAATTCCAATCGTTCTGTCACGAGAAAAATGGATAAAGGGTGGATCAACCCAATCGCAAGCCCTGCAGCCATAAAACAAAGTCCAAGAAGTTTCAATTCCTTTTTAGCAAGAACATAACGAATTCCGCTTTTCATTTCTTCCATTAAAGTCGATTCTTTCTTTTCGCTTTCCATCGAATGGTCAGCTGGAATAAAGGCTAGCATGACTGCGGAAAGGAGGAACGCAACGCCAGTAATGGCAATGGACACATCTATTCCAAATTGCTGGAATACAAACGTTCCAAGCACTGGACCAAAAACCATGAAAACAGCAAAAATAGTTTGATAAATAGACATTGCTGATTGGATCAATTTTTCATCCAAGTGCATTTTAAATAATTTCATTCCTGACGGCTGGGAAAATTGCGATAAAATGGCTGAAATTAATGTAGCGAAGAAAATGATTTTCCAGGAGCCGATCACTAGAGTGATTAATACGGCAAATACGGAAACCGCACTTAATATATCACACCAAATCATCGTTCTCTTTGGCCGCCAGCGATCGGCGAATGTCCCGCCAATAAAGGAGAAAATAAAGATTGGAGCAAACTCCGCAACAGATATCATCGAAACGGCAAAAGCATCTCCATTTGTTTTTTCCATGACGAATAGAAGAACAGCAAAATTTCGAACCCAAATTCCGATTTGAAGGAATAAGGATGATAGAAAAATAGCCTGAACAAAACGGTTTTTAAATAATTGTGACATAACATTCCTCATTTCTAGTAGTGAGAGGTAGGATAGGAGGAAAAAGGCGAAAGCACCGATTTCTTGATTGAAACCTCTTTTAAATAATTCCTTAAAGACGCAAAAGACTCCCATCCGCCATGTTTGGATAGGAGTTTATCTAAAACCATAGAAAAAGACATAGTACGGCTGTACTACTGCAACGATCATCTTTTTTCTATAAAAGTATAGACTAATCCCATTCAAATATGACTTCGCATTTTACGAATGTACGTTTGAAAACAGGATTAGTAGATCATCGCCCTATGGTCACCCTCTCGTGTAATGTGTTAATATCGTACACAATTTCATTCTAGGTTTCAAGCACTTATTTAATTTTTTTACAAAAAAAGGGTAAATTATTTACAAAAGACAGTTCTTGACATGAAACCAAATGGTTTTATATAATTCAAAAAGAGAAACCAAATGGTTTCATATTAACTAGAAAGAAGGATTATTACTATGCAAACTAAAGTAGCGGATATTAATAAGACTATTGTATTTGAAGCACCCATTCAAAAAGTATGGGAAGCCGTATCAACAGCAGAAGGCATTGCATCTTGGTTCATGCCAAATGACTTCCAGCTAGAGGTAGGCCATGAATTTCATATACAATCTCCATTCGGGCCATCTCCGTGTAAAGTATTGGAAATTAATGCTCCGAATCATTTATCTTTTTCTTGGGATACAGATGGCTGGTTTGTTTCTTTCGATTTAAAGGATTTAGGAGATAAAACTGAATTTACAATGGTTCATGGCGGCTGGAAACAAACAGATGAAATTGTACCTAAAGCCGGAAGAAGTGCAGCCGAAATCCGCGATACAATGAACGGCGGCTGGGAGGCGCTTGTTAAACAAAAACTACGCAAAGTTGTGGAAGGGTAATGTCAGCTTTACAAAAGTATGATGTTTTCCAGGCGATTGCCGATCCAACTCGCAGAGAAGTGCTTAAGTTATTGGCAGAAAAAGATCGGCCCATTTCAGAAATTACGGCTCATTTCTCCATGAGCCGAACGGCTATTGCTAAGCATCTTCACGTGTTGTCAGAAGCAGAACTTGTAAGCGGGCAAAAAGTAGGTCGAGAAAAGCGCTATAGTCTGCAGCCCGAATCGTTCACAGAATTAAAACAATGGCTCGCCTACTTCGATCAGTTCTGGGATAATAAGCTATCGATGCTAAAATATCTGGTTGAAGGTCAAGAGAATGAGCGCGGGCACGATTGAGGCAAAAAACCCGATTCTTTTAAAACAGAATCGGGTTTATACATGATTATTCAATCTATTTTTTCAAAGGGAAATGACAGGCTGCAAAATGTCCATCGAGATGTTCCATTAGTTCAGGTTCCTTTTGCTTGCAAAGATCTGTTGCATACGGACACCTAGTATGAAAAGTACAGCCGCTTGGCGGATTTGCTGGGCTTGGCAGATCTCCTGTTAGCCTAATTTGCTTCTTCTGAAACTCTGGATTTGGTCTTGGTATAGCAGACAGCAGAGCCTCGGTATACGGGTGTGAAGTATTTTCAAATAAGGAATCACGGCTTGCAATTTCAACAATTTTCCCTAGATACATAACAGCGATTCGATCACTAATATGTTTTACAGCTGGTAAACCATGTGCAATAAATATAAATGTTAGGTTGTATTTCTTCTGTAAATCCTTTAAAAGATTTAAGATTTGAGATTGGATTGAAACATCAAGTGCAGAAACTGGCTCATCACAAACGATCAATTTAGGATTTAATGCCAAAGCACGGGCAATTCCAATCCGCTGTCTTTGACCTCCACTAAACTCATGTGGGTACCTATTATAATGATGTTCGCCAAGACCAACGACCTCAAGTAATTCTATCACCTTTTGCTTAATCTCTTGACTTGAAGAATAAACCTTATGAACCTTTAATGGTTCACCTATTAACTGCCCAACAGTCATCCTTGGATTGAGGGATGAAAATGGATCTTGAAAAATAATCTGAAGATCGCGGCGAATTTTTCTAATTTGTTCTTTATTCAGGTCATTTAAGTTCTGATTATTAAACCAAATTTCGCCTTCAGTAGGTTCTAAAAGTTTCATAATCATTTGTCCTGTTGTAGATTTTCCACAACCAGACTCTCCTACAATACCAAGTGTTTCACCTTGTTTCACAAAGAAGTTAAGGCCATCAACAGCACGGACTGTTGTTTTTTCACTTGAAAAGAATCCTTTGCTTGAGATGAAATGTTTTTTCAGCCCTTTGACTTCAAGAAGTATTTTCTCTTCAGTATTTACCGACATGCCATAACCTCCTTACGTATTAAAACAGCGTTTTTTATGAACTTCGTTTATTTGTTCCAATTTTGGCTTACTTAATTTACATTGTTCTGTTGCTAATGGGCAACGAGGATGGAAAGCACATCCTGTAGGCATTTGAAGAGGATTAGGTACAGAACCGGTAATCGAATCTAAATATTCCTGCTGGACTTCAAGATTCGGAATGGAGTTAATTAAGCCTTCTGTATATGGATGCTTCGGATTTGCAAAGATTTCTTTAACTGGCGCTTCTTCCACTACTTCCCCTGCATACATAACAACTACTTTATCAGCCATTTCAGCTACCACACCTAGATCATGAGTAATCAGAATCATACCTGTATTTGACTCTTCTTTTAATTCCTTCATTAAATCTAAAATTTGTGCCTGAATCGTCACATCTAGTGCAGTAGTTGGCTCATCAGCAATCAATAATTTCGGATTACAAGAAAGTGCCATAGCAATCATTACCCTTTGCCTCATTCCACCTGAAAGCTGATGAGGGAAATTATTGACTACTTTTTCCGCATTTGGAATCCCAACTCGGTTTAGCATGTCAATGCTTTTTTCCTTTGCTTCACTTTTAGAAAGATTTTGGTGGACTCGAAATACTTCGCTCATCTGATTTCCAATTGTAAAGACTGGATTCAATGAAGTCATCGGCTCTTGGAAGATCATAGCAATTTCATTTCCGCGAATTTTCCGCAGCTGCTTTTTATTTATCGTTGTTAAATCCTTATCTTCAAAACCAATTTTACCGCCTGTAATCTTGCCTGGAGAAGAAATCAACCCTAGAATCGATAATGATGTTACACTTTTTCCACAGCCAGATTCACCAACGACAGCCACGGTTTCTCCTTTATCTACCGAGAATGTTACGTTATTTACTGAATTAACTATGCCGCCTTCAGTTTTGAATTGTACTTGTAGTTCTTGAATGTCTAATAGTTTAGTTGTCACAAAACCACCCTACCCCTTCTTCGCTTTCAAACGAGGATCAAGTGTGTCTCGCAGCCAGTCACCTAGGAAAATGATTCCCAGGACCGTAATTGTAATGGCTATGCCTGGGAATGTTGCGATCCACCAGCTTGTAGCTAAATATTCTCTTCCGTCACTTAACATTAGTCCCCATGAAACATCAGGAGGCTGTATGCCTAATCCTAAAAAGCTTAATGAGGCTTCCAAAATGATTGTAGAGGCGACATTTAGAGTAGCAATGACAATAAAGGATGAAATAATATTTGGCAAAATATAAGTCGCTATGATTCGGCTATCCTTTGCTCCGATTGCCTTAGCTGAACGAACAAAGTCCCTTGCCTTAATGCTTAATGTTTCACTTCGTACCATTCTTGCATAAGTGACCCAAGTAATTCCGCCTAATACAAGAATTAATGTTGGTAGACTTGGACCCAAAATCGCTAAAACAATTAACATAAATAGAATATTCGGGATTGCCAAAAAGGAATCTACTAATCTCATGATGATTGTATCTACAATTCCACCGTAATAACCAGATATTAACCCCATTACCATTCCGATCAAGCCCGCTAATAAAACGGCTGAAAATCCTACTAATAATGAAACCCTTGATCCATAGAGAATTCTGCTCAAAATATCTCTGCCAAGGTTATCTGTCCCCAAAAGATGGCCAGCGACAGCGCCATCCATCCAAAAAGGGGGTTTCAGCCTGTTTGCTACATTTGTGACCGCAGGATCAAATGGTGCAAGGAGAGGTGCAAAAATTGCTCCTATTACAACTAGAATTACAATTATTAATCCTACTGTTCCTGTTTTACTTTTTAACAATTGGGATAAAAACTTAGAAAATCTTCCTGCTTCTTTAGTTTTACTTAGATTTGAAGCGTTTATTTTTTCCATATGAGTTGGTAAAGACATGAAATCCCCCCTATACTTTAATCATATTTAATTCTTGGATCTAGAAAACGATAAGCTAAATCGGCAAATAAATTACTGAAAATAACAAACAATGCAATGATAAATGTTGCTGCTTGAACTACTGCCATGTCACGGGCATTCACTGATTGTATTAAAAGCTGACCCATTCCCGGCCACGCAAATACAGTCTCAGTAATAAGTGTTCCTCCAATTAAAGTTGAAGTTTGCAAGGCCATAATCGTAATAACAGGAATTAAGGCATTACGCAGCCCATGCTTATTAATAACGATTGCTTCAACCAAGCCCTTTGCTCTAGCCGTTCGAATATAGTCTTGTCCCAAGATATCAAGCATGCTTGAACGAATTAATCTGGTCATCTGTGCTGCTATTCCAGCTCCTAAAGTTATTGCTGGCAAAACAAGATGAGCCATCGTTCCTCTTCCTGACACTGGGAACATGCCTAAAGTAACTGAGAATAATAAAATAAGCATGATTCCTAACCAGAAGTTAGGCATTGCTTTTCCAAGCACAGAGCCACCTGTAATAAATAAATCCAAGAAAGAATTTCTTCTTGTTGCAGATAAAATTCCTAACGGGACAGAAATAATGATCGCAACTACCATAGAGGCAGTTGCCAATTCTAATGTCGCAGGCAAACGATCCAGAATGATAGGAAGTGCAGCCTCTTGATATTTGAATGAATTTCCAAAATCCCCTTGAACAAGATTACTTATAAAAACTCCATATTGCACAAGGAGAGGTTTGTCTAAGCCTAGTGCACGGGTTAATTCTTCGCGTTCTTCTTCTGTAGCATCCATTGGTAATGCTAATGTAACAGGATCACCCGTTACATTAACGAGTATAAAAACAATTAATGTAATTAAAAACAGAACAGGTATGATCTGTAATATTTGTTTGAATAGAAATTTCTTCATCCTTTCACCTCATTGTAAATGGTAAATATCGTATTGCCTGTAGACGGCGTTTTAGTAAAAGGTCTAATATATGTNNAATATATGTGGTGCATTCTTCAGATGTAAGTCCCTGACTATAACAATTTGTTTAAATTAGCCACTCACTGAATGTAGTTTGAGGTTACTTTATTCATATTGATAATGGAAAAGGTCCCATTAACGAGACCTTTTCACTAGACAAGTTTATTATTTGACAACTTCAACATCATCTACAACATACCATTCATCAATGTGTGTCTCATATGTTAGCTTGTCACTCATGCCAAGGAATTGGTCTAGTGTGTATAAATAAACACGAGGGCGTTCTTCTGCCACGATTTCTTGAACTTGTTTATATTGCTCAGCACGTGCCTCTTCATTCATATTATACATCGCTTCATCTAAAAGCTTTTCAACCTCAGGGTTCTTATAGTCCGTTTCACCTGCAGTAATGGCAGGGTGAACTTGTCCTAAAGGATTGGAAGCATCACCTAAAGAATTTGCAAAGCCAACCATGTACACTTCTTTAAACGTTTTTCCACTCACGTTTTCTAAAAACTTACTCCATTCTAATGGTTCAAGAGTTACGTTGACGCCCACTTCCGCTAACATCGCTTGGATTAATTCAGCCGATTCCTTATCCTTTAAATAACGTCCATTTGAAACACTTAATGTAAGATCAAGCCCTTTTTCATACCCTGCTTCTTTTAATAATTTCTTCGCTTTTTCAGGATCAAATAAACTTTTCCCATATAAATCTTCATTCCCGCCAAATGAATATGGAGTTACTCCCGTTCTCGTCGGTGTTCCTGCTCCTCCATAAATTGTGTCAATGATCAATTGTTTATCGATGGCTAAATCAATGGCTTCCCTTACTCGAGGATCAGTTGTTGCATTTCCATCAGTTAAGCGGAGAACCAGCTGCATGATACGATGTGTTGGTCCTGATACCATTTGTGTGCCTTCATTATTTTTTACTCGCTCCCAATCACTTGGAGGGATATTTACCGCCATATCTACACCACCCGTTAGAAGCTCTGCTACACGGGTAGAATCTTCAGGGATAATACGGAAAACAACTTTTTCCCATTTCGGATCATATTTATGATACTCAGCAAATTTTTCAAGCACGATACGATCATCTTTTTTCCATTCAACAAATTTATACGGTCCTGCACCTACTGGATTTTTCAAGAAATGCTCCCAGCCGTTTTCTTCGATATATTTTGCAGGCAAGATCCCAGATCCTTGTCTGGATACACGATTAAGCAATACTGGGTCTGGCCCATTTGTAATAACTTGAAACGTATGATCATCAATTACTTTTACTTCTTTAATTTGTTTAAAATATTTATTTTCTAATAATGATGTATCAGTTGCAGCGCGCTCTAATGAAAATTTCACATCATTAGAAGTCACTGGGTCACCATTGTGGAATTTTGCCTTTGGATTTAAGGTGAACTCCCAAGTTAATTCGTCAATATTTTTCCAAGAGTCAGCTAAATCAGGAACAAATTCACCATCACGATTCTTCTCAATTAAGGAATCAAACATATTCACATGGATAGCTTGTGTTTGTGTTGCTTGGTGGTTATGAACATCAAAACTCGCCACATCAGCACTAACTGCGATGGTTAAATCCTTATCACTATTTTCAGTACCCTTACTTCCTTTTGAGCCATTGGCAGTTGAGGCATTATCACCATTACTGCAGCCCGCAATAATAACCATTAAAACCATTAAAACTATAAAACTAGCATTTCTAAGCTTTTTCATGATCGTCCTCCATTATGTTGTTTTGTTTCATTATTAAGAAAATTTAGAGCCAACTGAACTAATGCAGCGGATCCTAGCGGCAATATTTCATCATTAATATCAAATAGCGGATGATGGAGCGGATAGCTTCCATCCTTACTCGCTCCCAATCGGAAAAATACGCCTGGTATATGTTTCGTATAATAGGAAAAATCTTCTCCGCCCATCGATGGTTTAATATAATTAAAGTTTGAATCACCAACTAATTCCTTAGCGGTTTGATCAAGCAAATCAACCATTTGGTCATCATTGATTACACTTGGGTAACCCATGTCGTAATTAAATTCATAATTTGCACCAAAGGCTTCTGTTACACCTTTAATAATACTTTCCATTTTATTCGGCATCGCTTCCCTTACTTCGGGGTTTAAAGTTCTGACAGTTCCAATAAAAGTAACCTCTGGAGCTATGATATTATAAGCACTGCCCCCCTCAATTTTTCCAATCGTTAATACCGCAGGATCTAATGGGTCAATTTGTCTGCTTACAACATGCTGCAATGCTGAAATTACTTCACTTGCTACAGTAATAGAGTCAACAGTTTGATGTGGTCTAGCAGCATGGCCGCCTACTCCAATTACTTTCACTTCAAACGTGTCAGCTGCAGCCATCGCCTGATTCCGAACTACAGCAAGAGTTCCAGATGACAGCATAGGATCTATATGTAAACCTGCAATTCTATCAACTGCCGGACTAGATAATACCCCATCCTCAATCATTGCTGGAGCTCCGCCTAAGCCCTCTTCAGCCGGTTGGAAAATTAGTTTAATGTTCCCCTTCTCTGGGCCTCCCATTTCAGCCAATAATTTAGCGGCTCCCATAAGCATACTCGTGTGAGCATCATGACCACAGGCATGAGCCTTTCCTGGAATCTTTGAACGATAATCGACTGTTTTCCGGTCTTCCATCGGCAAAGCATCCATATCTGCTCTTAGTGCAATCGTAGGACCTTCGCTTTTCCCTTTTATCAATCCAACAACACCAGTTTTTCCGATATTTCTTGTTGTTTCGATTCCTAAAGACTCCAAATGTTCGGCAACGATTTTTGATGTTCTAACTTCTTCAAAACCCAATTCTGGATGCTGGTGAAAATCGCGTCTCCATGTTATTAACTGATTTTTAAGCTCATAGGCTTTTTCAAGAATTTCTGATTTCATTGAAGTTCCCATAGCCAAAATTACCCCCTACTTACTTTTTAATATAATTTTATAAATATATTAAAATTTTTTCTCTTTATTAAAATTGTCTGTCTTTTTAATAGTATTACTATAATACGTTAATGCGTTAATAGTCAAACAATTTTTTTAATATAATTATTCCGACTTATTAAGATAGTCTAATGAGACCATTGCTAATGTCTTCGCAGCAACAAGCATAGCTCTTTCATCAATATCAAATTTAGGATGGTGATGCGGATAGTTAGCACTAATATCCGCCTTACCTGCACATGTATAGAAAAATGAACCAGGCACATGTTTTAAGTAGTAAGAAAAGTCCTCTCCACCCATGATTGGTGTAATCTCAAACACATTTTCAGGCGCAATCACTTTATTTGCTGCTTCTACAACAAGATTTGTTTCATTCGGATGATTCCATAGTGATGGGTAGCCACAAGTATATGTATATTCACACGATCCACCTGCCGACATACAAATCCCTTTAGCAATATTTCCAATCTCTTCTTCAATTTTAGTTCGTACTGTTTCATCAAAAGTTCTAACGGTTCCCTCGATAACTGCCCTATCTGAAATGACATTAAAGGCATTTCCCGCATGAAATGACCCTACCGTTACAACTGCAGTGTCTAGTGGATTCAACTTGCGGCTTACAATATTTTGTAGATTAGCAACAATCTGGCTACCTAGTACTATTGCATCTACCGTTTCGTGCGGATATGCACCATGCCCGCCTTTTCCGATCACGTTAATGCTGAATTTATCAGGAGCTGCCATCATATATCCAGATCGATAGCCAATTTTTCCATACGGAATCGTTGACCTAACATGCGTACCAAAAATCGCATCAACGTTTTCAAGGCAGCCGTCTTCAATCATGGCAATTGCCCCTCCTGGAAGTACCTCTTCTGCATGCTGATGAATAAATACAATATTTCCTGCAATTTCTTCTTTCACACTAGTTAATGCTTTTGCCAAGACAAGCAGGCTCGCAGTATGCGCATCATGTCCACACGCATGCATGACTCCTTCAACTTTTGATTTATATTCAACTTGTTTCTCATCTTGTATGGGCAGGGCATCAAAGTCTGCTCTTAAAGCAACTGTTTTTCCCGGCTTTCCGCCTCTTAATGTTGAAACTACACCTCTCCCTCCAACCCCTGTCTTAACTTCTAATCCTAGTTCTTTATGAAACTCGGCAATCTTATTAGGGGTTCTTACCTCTTTAAATGAAAGTTCAGGATGCATATGAAAATCTCGGCGAATTTGTACCATTAAAGGATAGTCACTTTCAAGAATACGGAATATTTCGTTTTTCATAAAAACCTCCTTAAAACATTGATAAACTTTTCACATTCAGAAAGTAAAAATAAAAAATGCTCCTTAATTAGCAAGCATTCTTTAGAAAAATGACCATTAATTACTTTTTTATTATTATTTGAATATAAAGATATCACTTTTATCACATTGACGCAATAAAGTTTTGTTATTTTTCTAAAAAGTTATTTTTAAATAATTAACAAAAGAGTCTGACAATAAATCCATTCTCTTTACTTTATCCCCGTATAAATGTAGTTAGCATCCCTTAAAAACTCAGCTGTGCCTGGCTGCTCCTTATCGTAATATGCCGTAAATCTCTCATCATCCACATACATTTGGGCAAGACCCGCATGCGCTTCCTTACTGTATTCTTTCCAATAATAGCATAGCCATTGTTTATGCAAATCTGCTGCTTTTTGGGCTAGGTCACCTGCTGGATCTCCTATTGCGAACGCTGCTGCTAAAGTAGCGGTAACCTCATTTGCCAGATTTGTGACCTTTTCATAGTCCTCTTCTGTCATATTCATGAGCTTTGCATTAGATTGATCGATTGTATCATTGCCATACTTTTCTCGCATTTCCTTACCATATTTCTTCTCGTTATCCTCAATCATTTTCTTCTTAAATCCACTAAATTTTTCTTTATCCGTCATTTGAATTCTCCCTTCTGTTTGTTCAATGGTTTTCTCCACATTAGTAATTAAGGCATCTAGCTGTTTTCTTTTTTCCAGGAGTTTTTCGCGATGCTCTCTTAGTGCATGGGCCCCATCAAAGGCCGGTGATGTTATGATGTTTTTTATATCGTCCAAACTCACATCTAATTCCCTGTAAAAAAGTATCTGCTGCAATCTATCAACCTCTGACTTCCCGTAAATCCGATATCCTGATGAATTCATTCTTGCCGGCTTTAGAATGCCAATTTCATCATAATATCGTAATGTCCGGGTACTGACCCCAGCTAATTTTGCCAATCCCTGCACCGTATATTCCATTCGCAAAACCTCCTCTTAAATTAAATTTACACCTTGACGCAACGTTAAGGTCAATAGCTTTTTTCAAAAAGAAAAACCCTTACCGAATATCGAGGTAATGGGCCCATTCAAACACCTATTTATAAGCTTTTACATGTAATAATGTTTCCAAGTCAACAATTTCAAATCCCTGTTCCAGCAATGCTTCAATTATATGAGGAAGAGCTCTTTGAGTCTCCGTCTTATCAGAATCAGAGTGCATGAGAATAATATCGCCGTTTCTCACATTTTCCACCACATTGTTTGTAATGTTTTCGGCTTCCATTTGTGACCAATCCAGCGTATCAATGGACCAAAGTATAATCGAATAGCCTTTTTCTTGCGCAACAGCAGCAACTTGGTCATTCGTTTCCCCATATGGTGACCGGAGAATTGCCGGCTCTTTGCCTATTACCGACTTTATCGCTTCTCCTGCTTTATCCATTTCCATTCGAATCTCTTCAATATTCAGCCGAGTTAAGTCTAAATGATTATAGCTATGGCTTAAGATCAAGTTTCCTTTCTCAAAAGCATCCTTTACCACATCCGGGTGCTTCACAACTTCTTTCCCTAAAAAGAAGAAGCTGCCTGGTACCTGATATTCATCTAATATATCAATAATGGCTGGAGTGACAGTTTCATCAGGCCCATCATCGAAGGTTAACGCAACCATTTTTCTATTGGGACCATTTATATAGACATTTTTCTGCTCGTGCGAAAAAAGGACGATTTGCTCTCGCCAATTTTTCATTTTTCTCCAAGCTGCAGCCGTCAATTGATTCGATGCCCCTTTAATATCGAGAGAATACTCATTATCTGCTTGACTTTTTGCCATAGCTCTTTGCGGATTAAAAACAGATATGTGATTGACTCCAGTTTTATTTTTCGGAATCACAAATTTTAATTCAATGTTTTCTTTTAAATTGTAAACATAAATTTTCTCATTACTAAGCTCTCTTATATCCGATGGCTCGCCAAATGCTTCTTCCAAATGTTCAAGTGTAACTTCATTTAAATTCTTCCTATAGGAACGGACATCAAAGATTTCATCCTGCATATTAAACCCTAGTACGACATTTTTATTATGATAGGTAGCATAGGAACCGTAGCCTGCTTTGTCTAATTTGTCGGGTTCTCCCCATTGGGCTTTAACCTGCTCTATATTGCTATTCAATACATTAAATGGACTATCAATGATCATCCCAGTTTGAGCCTTTTCCAGCACTTCATCCAAATTTATTGTGGAAGGCTTTACCTCTTTTGGTTGTAAGGCATTCTCTTTTTGATGGATATTTTCGGGTGGGGGGTTCTTTACAAAATTACAAGCGGATATGACAAAGAGCAAAAATAAATATACTGTGAGCTTTATGATATTCTGCATCGTCATAGAACATACCCCCTGGATCTATTAATGCCTTATAAAGTGAAACTTCAATCAGTGGGGGTTTACCTTCATCCCCCACTTATTGTTAGTTGAACCAATCGGGCCTTTACGGGCTGTTGATCCCCCACTGAGTAATTTTTTGTTTTACTCAACTTCTTGAAGTGGGGGTCTTACAGCCCGTTAATCTGCGATAAATAGTCTATTTATACAGAACTGCTGGGCCAATTGCAACATTATTTATATACCCCATTTTTCACAATTTCTAGGTAATCATTTAACTCCTGAGCAAGGGGATCTGGCTCTGTGAAAAAGTCATAAAGCTTATTTTTATAGAGTGCTTGATATTTATTTCCTAATTGATCACCAATAAACATCGTCATATTAATAACTGTATCAACAGAAATTCCTTCTCTTAGCTTATCTATATGAATAAGCTCTTTAAGATAAATATGCTCCAGCATGAATTCCTTTTGATAAGTTTCAAAATGTTTATTAAGAATGTCCTGCATTTCCTTACTCACTGCAACAGGGGGATTAAATAAGGCATCAGTGATAAGCAGCGTTTCCTGCATAAAGGGCGCAATGATTTCATGCTTCAATAGAAAAATTTCTTTTACCCTTTCAAAAAAGTCATCTGATCTCACCTTTTTTAGTGCTTCCATTGTAATTTCGGTGAGGAGATCAACACAATAACCTACTAGATAAATATATAAATTTTTCTTGCTTTTAAAATAATGAAAAAGAATCCCCTTTGAAATGCCTGCTCTGCTCGTAATCGTATCGGTAGACGCTTTTTCAAAGCCATTTTTTACAAATTCCTCAATCGCCACTTTTAATATTAGATCCTTTTTCTCCTGTGGCTGCTTTTCAAAAACTGAATACAAGAATGAGCACCTTCTTTTTTAGACTGAAATGTCCTTCTTTTTATATATAATAAATGAGACGATGATAGTAATAAGGATAATTGCTCCCATTAGTAGCAAGTAAATTGATTCAATTATATGTTCATTAATTATATTGGCTGCGTCAACATATTTAAACGGGCTGAAATATTTAAGGATATCCAATTCCTTGGATAATCCAGACATGATATTGATAAAGTAAGAAACAATCACAACCGCTAGTGATATCGATAGAACGTTCCTTGTTTTTCTCAAAATCGAAGAGAACATAAAGGCTAGCGCAGCAAAAGTTACATGCAATAACAGCGTCGCTATGGCCAGTAGCGCAAAAGTGCTCCACGGGATCGCTTCTTCTTTAGCAAACTGAAAGCCAATGATACTCGATAGCGTGGATACGATGTTTAAGATTACTATATTAACAATCACAACCATAAGCTTCTCCGCTACAATTTGTCTTCTTGACACAGGCTTAGATAGTAAAAATTCAATCGTTTTTTCATTTTCTTCTTTGGCAAGAATGTTTGAGGCGAGCATTGCTGCATAAATACTTCCTAAAAGAGTCGTCATTATGTAGACCTCAATGCCGTAAAAACCAATTAATGTTCCCAGATTAAGCCGGTCCATCCCAAACATTTGCTTCATGGATTCTGGATAGGCATCAAACAAAGCCTGAATTGACTTCTGCCCCTCGGCAAACTGAGGAAAAATGCTCAATAGCCAGATAATTAATCCCGCAAGCACCAAGCTCCAAATGATGAGTGACTTTTGCCCGCGTCTAAACTCCCTTTTAAAAATCATTGATCTCCCTCCCTCTATTCATAATAGTGCATGAATACTTCTTCAAGAGTCGGCTCTTCTATAAGCACATCTTGAACAGGTAAATCAATAAGATGCTGAAGAAGTACTTTAATCTCCCCGCTATAAAGCAGAGTTACTTCTTTTCCATTTATTTCTCGTTTTAATATCCCATCCACTGTAAAAGAAAACTGTTCAGGCTGTTCAAATGTAATCGTAATATTTTTCACTTTATTTTTCGTCAGATGTTCAATCGTTTCAACTGCCACGAGCTTACCTTCTTTAATAATCGCCACTCGATCACACATTTTCTGAACTTCACTTAAAATATGGGAGGAGAAAAAGATGGTCGCCCCCTTATCCCTCTCTTCAGCAAGGAGTTCGAAAAAGTGATTCTGAATTAAAGGATCAAGCCCGCTCGTTGGTTCATCTAAAATGATCAGCTTTGGTTCATGAAGCAAGGCTTGCACTATACCTACTTTTTTGCGATTTCCAAAAGAGAGGTCTTCAATTTTCCGATTGATATCAAGATCAAGTCTAGCAGCCAAATCCTTCATTCTGGTGCTGTTAAAATTTCCATGAAAACGTGCCGAGTATTTTAATAAATCAACAACCTTCATATCATCATAATAATGAACCTCAGATGGCAAATAACCAACGTTTTGCCTAATTTCCTTTGAATGTTTAATGATATCCTTTCCAAAAATTGTTGCATTGCCGCTCGTCGGATAGATGAAATTCAACAGGGTTCTAATTGTTGTACTTTTCCCTGCACCATTTGGACCGATAAACCCAAAAATCTCAGCTTCTTCAATGGAAAAAGAAACATCCATAATCCCTCGATTCTTTTTATAGGATTTCGATAAATTCTTAAGCTCTACAATACCCACATCTAAACCCTCCTTTTGAGTGCAAACAGATATTGACTGAATAGTCAATTTAATCTTAATGTCAATTGACTGATGAGTCAACATTTTCCCTAACATCTATAAATATATGACGGAATACAAAAAAAGTGAGTTCGCTATTGCAAAATTATTAGCGTTCTCACTTTCACCTAAAGGTATTAAACAACCTTTGGGATCATTATCTTCATTTTTTCACAAGTGGATGTAGGGATTTCAAGGATGACCTCCGTTCCAACACCTAGTTTACTTTTTATATTTATTTTTCCGTTCATGCTTTCAATGATTCGAAAAACAACCATCATGCCGAGACCAGTACCATTGCCTGTCATCGTAAAATAAGGTTCTCCTAATTTGCCAAGGATGGTTTCACTCATTCCAGCACCATTATCTTTTATTGAAATTATGCATAAATCTTCTTTTATTTCAGTTCTTACCTTTATTTGTCCTCCAATAGTCGAGGCATCTATGCTGTTTTTTAAAATATTTACTAAGGCTTGTACAAATTTAGAGTGATCTCCAGAAACGTGACAAAGGCAACAGCTGGATATATCAAGCTGAATTTTTGCCTGTTCTGCCAAAGGTTTTACAATATCAGCAGACTCAGATAAAACCTTTTGTACTGATATCTGTTCAATTTTTTCAGGATATGGCCTTGCAAACGTTAAATAGTCAGATACAACTTTATCAATTCTATCTATCTCCTGCGATGCAATTTCAAAAAAAGCTTCCCTTTTTTCAGTCGGAAGAGACTGATCTTCTTTCAGTAAATGCATCATTCCGCGAACTGTAGTGAGGGGATTCTTCACTTCATGATTAACAGCAGCAGCTAAATGTCCGACAACATCTATCTTAGCTGAATGTAGAAGCTTCATCCGAAGTAGATAGTTCCTCCTAATTGCTTCCAATGATAGATGGACAAAAATAATTCCTATCAGATTGGTAAGCAAGAAGCCCGACCAAAGTTTAAATGAAAACAATTCATTATTATAAAATGAAACAGTTACTAAAATGAAAATGGAAAACATTGTAATAACCGTTGATGCAATCAGTATTTTATTAAAAGTTCTCAAACGAAAATAAAAGGGCCGAATCAAGATCGTTATCGCGGTAAAAAGAATAGAAGTGATTAAAGTAATAATCACACCAGTAGCTCCAATAGTTCCTCCGGTAAAAAGGCGTACGAGAATCGTTTCAACTGTAAGTATAACCCCTACCATAGGACCGCCATAAATAGTTCCGAACCAAAGGGGTACTCTTCTCAGATCAAATTGGATGCCCCCTTCCATATAAAAGGAAAAGACCATACATAGAAGAATGGCTGCAGCGGATGTAAATAAGATGGCATATTTTTGGACAAAAGAACAGTTTGGTTTACTTTCTACCCAAAATTGATGAACAGTCATTGTAATTAGAATAACTAATAAGTTTAAGAGTAAATTGCTGCTTCCATCAATCATCACGCTAATTCCTCCCGCAATAAGATTTATATTCCAACTCACTTTCCTGCTGCGACTTACCTTTTTCCAATTATTAGTGGTAATAACAGACCCAATCTAACATAGAAAAAAGGTAGGAGGGAAATAAATTTGAATATTAAAATAATAGCACGGACAGAAAAAAATGCCTATAAGGAAATTCCCTGAAATATTTATTTTAATCTTTTCTTTGTATGTATGAATTCCTGCCGTCATGGACCATAATGAGTAACAGTGAAAAGCGCGGGAGGTGTAATGGTTTTGAGAGATGAGTTAACGATATTCTATCGGATTTTTTCAACAACGAAGGAAGCGATTGAAAAATTTATGAGTATGCTCGATCCTGTCATAGAGTTTGCTAAAGATGACCATGAGCGGCTTTATTACCACCATATTTACGAGGAAGAGGAACAAAGACTTTCTCGACTGGAAATATTAATTCCCCTTATTGCTAAGTTCGAAGGCATAAAAGACGATCATGCATTTACCCCAACAAACAATGAATTTAATCGACTTCTGCAGGAATTAAACCTTGAAAAGTTCGGCTTACATAATTTTGTTGAACATCTGGATTTAGCACTCTTTCAATTTACGGATGAAGAACGGAGCACGTTACTAAAAAAATTAAGAACGGATGCCTATGCTGATTATCAGCAAGTAAAAGAAATGCTGATGGGAATAAATAAGCGATTTGACCATGATTATATGGATCCACATGCCCATCATGATGAACACCATGACCATTTAGCCCCTCCTGTCACGGTACAGGAGAAGAAAATGAGCTCAGGAAAAAAAGGATTTACGGTAGGTAGTTTAAGATAATTTTAAAGTGAGGAGAAGTAATGAGTTATTCACCAGATTTGCCATTTTCTAGTTCAGAGTACAATCATCTTCAGCAGATTGTCATAGATGCTGCCCGGAGACAGTTAATTGGGCGCCGATTTATCGAATTATATGGGCCGCTTGGCAGAGGCGTGCAAAGCATTTTTAACGATATTTACACTGAAAGCCATGAAGCTAAAATTGATTTCCAAGGGTCCTTTGACACAATTATCGAATCAAGCAAACGCGTTAATTATACGATCCCCATGCTCTATAAGGATTTTGTTCTTTATTGGCGCGATATTGAGCAGGCAAAGGTACTGGACATTCCCATCGATTTTTCCAGTGCGGCCAATGCCTCACGTGATGTCGCTATTTTAGAGGATCAGATGATTTTTCACGGATCAAAGGAATTTGATATTCCAGGATTAATGAATGTAAGAGGACGGCTCACCCACTTAATCAGAAATTGGTATGAGTCAGGAAGCGCCTTTCAGGATGTCGTGGATGCCAGAAATAAATTGCTTGATATGAACCATAATGGACCTTATGCACTTGTCTTGTCCCCAGAGCTTTACTCCCTTTTGCATCGTGTACATAAGGATACGAATGTACTGGAAATTGAGCATGTTCGCGAGCTTGTCACAGACGGTGTTTTTCAATCACCTGTTTTAAAAGGAAAAACAGGCGTACTTGTTAACACTGGCAGGAATAATTTAGATTTAGCCATCTCTGAGGATTTTGATATTGCCTATCTTGGGGATGAAGGCATGAATCATCCATTCCGCGTTTATGAAACAGTCGTTCTTAGAATTAAACAGCCTTCCGCAATTTGTACACTGGATAATCCTGAGAAATAAGGAGTAAGTTTCTTGAATAGAAGGATGCTGACGGTTGGCTCGCTTATTCCGAAAGAAGTGGCAGCGGACTTTGTCGTTCATACGAAAAGCTTAGGTAACAATGATGAAAAAAAATTACCCGTTGCGAAAATAACACCAAAAATAATCGTCTCACAAAATGGGAAAAGTTTTGCCATTCATTTAGTTAAAGGAAGAGTTCTCTTAGATACTGCCCTTGAGCAAGGAGAAGCATTGCAATATAAATGCCGCAAAGGAACCTGTGGCCAATGTATAGTGAAAATTGATGCTGGCTCTTTTCTTTTGCAGTCGCCAAATGAACTGGAGCGTAAGAAATTAAAGAATTCATTGAGTGAGGGATTTCGTCTTGCATGCCAGTCAGAATTCAGGGTATAGAAAAAAACGAGGCGGCGACCTCGTTTTTTTCGAATTTAGGCAAATTTTCTATTGAATTGTATTAAATTATCATCTACTGAAAAAGGCAAGGTGATTTCTTTCTTTTCAAGTACTTTTACACTAATATCCCGAACAAGAACCAATGCTTCTCTTTTAAATGTTGGTGTTACAAAGCCATCGTTAATTTCGCATAATCTTTGCAAGTATTGCAATGTATCAGTTAGCATGAGCTGCATTACTTTTTCGTTGTTTAATTGACAGATCAATTTATATTCTAAGCCCTTCATTATGGCAATTTGATCGACATGAATACAAACATTCATACCTTCTTCATCAATAAAGCAAAGGGAAACATACTGTCCTTTTGACTTGTCGATATTTGTAAATACGGGGTGTTGGAAGACTTCGCCTGAAGTTAACTTCAGCATCGCGGCTTCCGCTGCTCCTCCAATTTTACGCTTATTAGAAATAACCGTTTCAATATCCTTCAAGCCATGCAGCATACTCATGTTGTTCCTCCCAAGAGTGAATTAACTTATTTTCATTGTAGAGAAAATGATAATCATTGTCAATAAGACTTGAACAAGAAGATCATATGTAAAAAATACCGGAAAACTGTATCCGGTATCTGGTGCAAGTTATTCTGTATACGGCTAATCTTTACGGAACCTAGTTATTATGAGTCCGATTATTGGACAGATTTGGGGCAGTTTCTCAGATTTCCGATAAAAACTAGTTATCTGGACAGTTTTTGAGGTTTTCTCATATTCCTGTCCAATTAAATCATCTTCCCTTTGAACCCATTATTATAATATATCAATCCATATTTTTAACGCAGTTGCAACGATTAATAAAGCTAAAATTATTTGCAAAATTTTTGTATTTACTTTTTTTCCCGCTATTGCTCCTAAAGGGGAGGCAATTAAACTTGCAACTACCATAATGAACGCCGGACCATAATCCACCTGTCCAGTTGTAATCTTTCCAACTGTTGCTCCGATTGAAGAAATAAAAGTAATCGCTAAAGATGAAGCAATGGTCATTCTAGTTGGAATCTTTAATACAACAAGCATAATGGGCACTAGTAAAAATGCACCAGCAGCACCAACAATCCCAGCCCCAAGACCAATAACTAAAGCAAGTACAGCTGCTAGCCATTTATTAAATTTAACTTGATCTAAAGGGATATCATCAATTCCCTTTTTAGGAATAAACATCATGATAGCTGCAATTAATGCTAATATTCCATAGATCACATTAATTCCGCTCTCTGACAAAATCTTCGAACCGAATCCACCCACAAAGCTCCCTATTAATATACTAACACCCATATAACCAATTAAAGTTTTATTTAAGTAGCCGCCTTTACGATAGGCCCAAACCCCTCCGATTGTTGCGAAGAAAACCTGTACAGCACTGATCCCCGAAACTTCGTGAGCACTAAATGCGGCAAGCCCCAATAGAGGTGGGATGTATAGCAGCATTGGATACTTAATAATCGAACCTCCTATTCCAAGCATCCCGGAAATATATGATCCGATAAATCCAATAAGAAAGATGGTTATAATAAATGATAAATCCATGTTAAACACCCCTTAAGAAAAGGGAACCTTTTGGCTCCCTTTAGTTTTTACTCCCCTTTTTTAATCCAGAACTTATATACGCCGTTCTCTTCGTTATTTTTCACCAATTCATGCCCACCTGATTTTGACCAAGCCGAAATGTCATTGACTGAGCCTTTATCTGTTGTATGAACCTCCAGTATTTGCCCAGCTTCAAGTTCATTCATCGTCTTTTTCGTTCTAACAATTGGCATTGGACATGCTAATCCTTTTGCGTCTAAAAATTTTGCTGTTTCCATATTGTGATTCCTCCTGATATTTTTATTGTCTAGCCGCAGCATCAAGGCCTTCCACTTGTTATCTCACCGCACAGCGGTTTGGACCAATTTCCATTTCACGCTGTTCTTCTTCGGAAGGGGTGATTTTCCCCATATTGGTTTTGCGAATTTCCTGATAAGCATTTGGTTGCAGCGGTAAGTTTTCAGTGACAAGCTTTCTAAATTCATTTTCATCTTCAATATTTAGTCCATGGTTTTTAGCGAATAATGTGCCAAGCTTTTCTGCAACACTGCCATCTTCATTTAATTCTTCAATAATCATAAAGTGTGCTGGCAGAACGATTAGCTCTTCTGATAGTTCACGATAGCGTTTGTATAAGCTTTCACGTAAATCCCCTACCCAGTCTTCCGCAAGTCCAGCCAAATCTGGTCTTCCGATCGAATCAATGAATAAAATATCTCCTGAAAGCAAGTACTTTTCATCCACCACAAAGGAGGTTGAGCCGATTGTATGACCTGGGGTATATAGAGCATGAACATTGATTGCTGTATGTCCAATTGTCACAACATTGCCGTCTTCTAATGGGTTGAATTCAAAAGTTACCTCGGATGCATCCTTTGGCGGCAGCAAGTAAGTTGCATTTGATTTTTCAGCAATCATACGTCCACCGGAGATATGGTCAGCATGCAAGTGTGTATCGAAAACATGGGTGATATTTACGTTCTTACTTTTTGCAAAGTCGAGAAACACATCTGTCATCCGAGTTGCGTCAATGATGACCGCTTCGCCGTTTGAAATAACCATGTAAGATAAGCATCCCTTCCCAATGCGGACAAACTGATAAATCTCTCCTCCGTCATTTAGATCCCCGATTTTGATGGGTTCTAAATGCTCGCTCCATGCCTTCATTCCTCCTTCTAGATATGAAACTTCCCGGCCGGCTTCTGAAAGCATTTCTGCTACAAAAATGGATGAGCCTTCTTTTGCACACGCTACTAAAATATCTTTATCAGCAGGTAGTTTATCAAGGATACCCTCCACCCCATCAAGTAAATCAAAGTATGGGATATTTAAGTATTCGAATTTTTCCCCTTCGATTTTCCAGTCTTGAAAATCTCCTTCATTGCGAACATCTAAAATAAATAATTCTTCTTTGTTTACAACCTTCTTTGCTGCTTCTTTAGCTGTCATGATATTTACAGACACCTCTCGATTACCCCCTATGGTATTATTTATTTTAAAAAAATTTAGCTTGGATCCATTTTATTAATTCCGATTAGACCCATGATGTCAGGGACGCTCCTTGACACCCTTTCGCTCAGTAAAACTGTTCCGAAGGGCGTTATAAACACTTCTTAACTACCTTCCATTAGGAAAAACTGTCCTGAAGGTCGTTATAAACACTTCTTAACTAC